>CAMUPC010000013.1 GCA_947090545.1 uncultured Eubacterium sp.
TCAACAAATTTATAAGTCAGGCTAGGGTGCAGGCATCTATCTAATTCATCTATAACATATGTTTTACCTTTTTCAGACAATAACACTTCTAATAAATCTAAAAGCCTTACCGTACCATCAGACTCTTCTGATAATTCATATAAAATATTCTTTTTTGCGTGTGAAAACTTAATCGTCTTGCAAATAATATTTTCTTCTTTATCGATATTGAGAATGAAAAAGTCTCTATTGCTCCGCATAATAATTCCTATTTCATTTACATCCGCATCTGTCTTTAGATTCACAGATTTTTTTTCAATATCAGCAAGCAAATCCTCTTGTATCCTTTTCGGTAAATGTCCTAATACCTTTTCAACAGGAACCTCTACCATCTGAAAATCTGTAATGCCAGTTCCAAAAGCCGCTATCATTCTACATATTTCTTCTACATTTTCTGTTTTCGCCATATAGGAATAATCAGAAATAGGCCTGTCTGGATAGTTCATATCTAACTTATGTCTTATCCACATATACACATCCTGGAATACAGCAGCCTGTTCAAACTGCTGGTACAAAGTTTTCTTATTCTGATTCATGATAGTAAGCAATAATACACCGGTATCCTCCTGTATGTCCTCGGCATAGACATTCAGTTTTTCTATCAGTCCTTTTGTTTTTACCTCTCCTCCGAACTCATACGTTCCTTTTATAATATCGCGGCTAAAAATCAATTTTTCCTTGTTGTCTGATGTTAATTCCACTAACCATTCCGATGTAAATTTGCCTTGATTTAAAATCACTTCAAACCCATAGGCATAATATTTATCGTTTAACAAGATTTCCAACTCAAAGTAACTTTCCTTATCCTTACATTCTGTAGCAACCTTGCAATACTTTTCGGTATGTCCTTCTGGTAAACCTGACACAACCATTCTTTTCATAAAATCTATTGCTTTTACCAAATTAGATTTGCCAGAAGCATTTGCTCCATAAACCGCAGCAAATTTTAGAAGTTTTATTTTTCCATCCTCATATACGTGTTCTTTTTTACTTCTTACTTTTCCAGCAATCATAGAAAACTCTTCTGATTTTCCATCTTCCCTATCCGAAAATGACAGAAAATTTTTTATATTAAATCGAATAAGCAACTTATAACACCTCCTATATTGAACAGGTACAATATAGGTGATTTTTCCACTTTTGTCAACATTATATCCAACTTTTTATATAGAATTATTTATTATAAGTGATTTTTTCTCTTTTATTTGCTATATATCAAAAAACTATTTTTTTGTACACAAAAAGCTGGCTCAGAAATATATCCTCCTATCTGTATTTATTGACTTTTTCGTGTAAACCTCTTACAATAGATGCAGGTTTTCATGCTTATCATACAACTTAGCGTGTACTTTAAGTCTCAGAACAAGCTTCCACATAGATCCTATAAAACCAGATTGAATAAAATCTGATGTACAAACGAAAGGAGTATTCTCATGTCAGTCTACAATATTGTATTCAGTCCCACCGGAGGCACAAAAAAAGCCGCCGATTTTTTTACCAACGCCTTCAGCCCGGAAAGCATCCCAATCGACCTTACCTGCCGCGATACGAATTTTTCCCAATATTCCTTCTGCAAAAAAGACCTGTGCATCATCTCCGTTCCATCCTACGGCGGCAGAGTGCCAGCCATCGCCGTATCGCGCCTGTTGCAGATGAAAGGAAATGGCGCAGGCGCCGTTTTGCTTGCAGCATACGGAAACCGGGCGTATGATGATACTTTGCTGGAATTACAGGACACACTGGTACATTCCGGTTTTTCCTGTATCGCCGCAGTAGCAGCAATCGCCGAGCATTCCATTATGCGCCAGTTCGCCGCAGGACGGCCGGACACAGCGGATGAAAAGGAGCTTGCCGGCTTTGCAAAAACAATCCGCTCCCGATGGGAAGCAGGCACATTGTCCTCCGGCCTAAAGCTGCCGGGAAACCGCCCTTACCGGGCATACGGCGGCGTTCCGATGAAGCCGCAAGCATCCGGCGCCTGTACAAAATGCGGCGTCTGCGAAAAAGAATGCCCGGTTGGAGCCATTGATGCGCAAGACCCTTCCAAAACCGATGCAGGACGCTGCATTTCCTGTATGCGCTGCATCGCTGTCTGTCCGCAGAAAGCGCGCGGCGTCAATAAGGTGCTTCTTGCCGCCGGAAGCATGAAGCTGAAAAAGGCATGTGCGGGTTACAAGAAAAATGAATTGTTTGTCGTATCGTAAGCGCAATACTCTGAGCAACTGTCTTGGTAAGTACCTGACAGTTTGCTGTAATACAAGTAAATCAGAACAGGAGAACCATGGGATATGCATAACGAATATGATAATGAACATTTTTTTCAGGAATACGCAAAAATGCCCCGCAGCAGCAACGGTTTAAGCGCAGCCGGAGAATGGCATCAGCTAAAACCCCTGTTCCCCTCTCTTTTTGGAAAAAAAGTGCTCGATCTGGGATGCGGGTACGGCTGGCATTGTAAATTTGCAGCAGGACAGGGTGCTGTGCAGGTATTAGGGCTTGATTTGAGCAAAAAAATGATAGAGGCTGCAAAAAAACAAAACGCAGATACCGCCATTACCTATCGTATCTGCGGAATCGAAGAATATGAGTACCCGCAGGCGACGTGGGATTGTGTCGTTTCCAATCTTGCCCTGCACTATGTGGAAGATCTCGCTGGTATCTTCTAAAAGGTACATCAAACGCTCAAACCAAGAGGGATATTTCTTTTTAATATCGAGCATCCGGTTTTTACCGCAGGAATCGGACAGGACTGGATTTATACGGAAGCTGGAGAGCCCCTGTACTGGCCGGTAGACTCTTATTTCTTTCCGGGAGAGCGCAGCACACACTTTTTGGGGTGTCCTATTGTCAAGCAGCATCACACGCTCACACAGATCTTAATGGGATTATTGGATAATGGCTTTGAACTGGAAGCTGTGGTGGAAGCGAAACCGCCTGAAGAAATGCTGGAGCTTCCAGGAATGAAAGACGAACTGCGCCGCCCAATGATGCTGCTTGTAAAGGCACGGAAAAAATAGGCTATTTTAAGGCTGCTGTATATCAGCCGAATGATACGCCTTGGCAGTGCTGTACCAGCCATTTATTTCCTGTCCCCATCCTTATTTCGCATAAAAAGCATCCAACTGGCAAAGGCTGCATATAAATCACCTAAAATCAAAACGATCCGATGCATTACCGCAGCTAAGATTACAAGCTCTTCCTGGAAAAAAGGCGACAAGATACTGACTAAAACCGCCTCGCGCACACCGATTCCACCTGGTGCGCCAGGCGTTACAAATCCAAGAAACACAGCAACATAATTTGCAGACAACACGATAAACACATTGCGAAAACCAACTGTTCCATATTGCCCAAGCAATACAACATACTCCATGGCAGAGAGTATTGTCCCAAAAGAACATAGTAAAAAAGACAGGAAAAATGTGTCCCAAAATACACGCGACCGAACAAAATTCATACATACGGATACATATTTATTTTTTCTAAGGCAATAAAAAACTATACAAGCCAGCAGGAATAAAATACAAAATACAACCGCTATTTTTTTGAAAAAAACTTCTGAAAACCAATCATCTGTTTTTCCTGTTATATTAGGCACACAAAAAAGCGCACAGCAGCATACCATAGATAGCGTACTATATAAAATTTCCAAAACAGATGCTTTTATAAGCGCTGCCTGACTTATTCCCAACTCAGCTCCAAAAAATTGCCTGCCCGCATAATGTCCAATATTGCCAGGCAGATATTTCATTAGGTTCGCCTGCGCATAAGCACGAAAGGAACTGCCTGTCTGAACGAAGTTCCCGGAGAAAAACTGAAGGCTGAGCTTCCAGCAATACGAATTTATGAAAATTACGAGAATGGCAAAAAACGGCATAATCATTGTCATTGCCATGTTCATCGGTGTTATCAGTTTTGCAAAGTCTACATGCAAAGCCATCATACGCTGAACCAAAAAGAGGACAGCCAAAACCGTCAGTACCATGCCTATCCCATTCATAACTTTGCTCTTTTTCAAGTGCTTCTATTCTCCTTTCGTAAAAACAATATTGTATCTTTTCAGCCTTCTTCCTATATTTTCTTCAGCAGCTTTGGCCTGCACACCTTTTTGCCTGCACATTTCCTCGTATTCCTGGCACGCAGCTTTCTCTTTTCTACATAGCCGTCAATGCTCGTACACGGAAGGCTGTTACTCCTTTACCCTGACAAGCAGGATGATCCAGGGACAAGCCGATGCAGCTTTCACAAGCTCTGTTTTACCCCCCCCTTTTCCAAAACCAACTTTTGAAATGACCGCTTATTCCAGTGTTGTACATGCCCCGGCGTATTGCCAAGCCTGCCCAGGTATTTTCCGCGCGCCATATTTAAAATCCTCCAAAGCGGCTCGTTTGGCACCGTAAGAAAAAGATACCCTTGACACACATTCAGGAGGCTTTGGACAGCAAGCGCTGGGTCATCCATATGCTCTAACACCTCGCTTGCCACAACCAAATCATAGCTGCGCCCTTTTGGTATTTCGTAAATACTCCCTACACGGAATGAAACATTTGGGCATTTTTTCTGTGCTTTCGCCACACAGCTTCTACTGATGTCAAATGCTTCCAGACTTGCACTTTTTCCATATTTTTTATACAGAAACCTTGTAAATTCCCCCTCTCCGCAGCCCGCTTCCAAAATAGCTCCCGTTTTAGACTTTACTTCCTTTAAAACCACCTCGCATTTATGAAAAAAATGTTTCATCAGCAACTGTTCTATTTTGTTTTTTGTATGGTATTTGTCATAATAATTACCTTCTGGCTGTAACTCCTGCCCCTTCATCCCATTCACCCCTCTCACAGAAAGTTCCTTCTATCTCTGCACTGGCAGCCTGGCTGCCGCCATAGGCAAGCCTGCGCACCTGATACTGCACATCCTCCAGGATCTTCCGGTTCGACGCAATAATATCTGCTTGCAGCCCAATCATATAGGTCATAAATCCGATCATCAATAACGTGCTTGCCAGGATCAGAGACTGTACATGCCCACCAGCATTTCCCAGGCACATATGCACCAAAAAACGTATCCCAACGCCCATCCCAGCAACAAAGGGAATGGAGCCTAAAATTGTAAAAAACTGCAAAGGCTTATACATCATAAATGCACGGATAATCGTCAGCATCGATTTTTTTACATACCCGAACATACTGCCAAACAGCCTGGACGGGCGAAGCTGTGCGTTCGTGCGGATAGGCACCGAGTCCATAGCCATCCGTTCCCTTCCAGCCTGCACAATCGTCTCCAACGTATAGGTATATTCATTCGTCACATTCAGGCGCATCGCCGCATCCCTGCTGTATGCGCGAAACCCGCTCGGCGCGTCCGGGATATCCGTTTTGGAAGCTTTTCGCACGACCCAGCTTCCAAAATGCTGGAGTTTCTTTTTTAATGGAGAAAAATGCTCTGTCTGGTCAATCGGGCGTTCCCCGATCACGATATCCGCTTTCCCTTCCAAAATCGGGCGCACCAGCTTTTCGATATCAGCGCCGCAATACTGGTTGTCCGCATCCGTATTGACAATAATGTCCGCCTGGTTTCTTAAACACGCGTCCATGCCAGCCATAAATCCTTTTGCCAGCCCTTTATTCCTGGTAAAATTTACAACGTAATGGACGCCCCAGTTTTTCGCCACTTCCACCGTGCGGTCACTGCTTCCGTCATTGATAATTAAATACTCGATCGCATCAATCCCATCTATTTGCTTTGGCAAATCATTTAATGCTATTTGCAGTGTCTCTGCTTCGTTGTAGCATGGTATCTGAATGATTAGCTTCATGTTAATTTCTCCATTTCCATTTTTTCTGATCGTTTTACTGCTGTATTACATCACGGATTTCAACCTGATAGATATTTACATGTTCCTGTGTAAAATCAGTTTTTACATATGGAGCGTATTTTTCTCGCACTTGAATATACAATGTTCCTTCTTCCTTGTAAAATTCCGGCTCCATAATAAAGCTTCCAAGTCCGTTTTCCCCAACTGTCATATCCTTATAAAATTCATGGTTCACCCATACCTCATAGATCCCTGCTTCTTCCTTCGTCTGAATGGCAAATCCTGAAGCACCATTTTCATCCAGATTAAATCCTTCGTTGCTAACGATCTTATCTGGATAAGTCTGTACAATCTCCACACTCCTTGCAGGCGACTTTAACGCAACCGGAGCATGATAGATCCCATACGTTTTGTCCAGATATTCGCAAGTAACAGCGGGGGTTTCCAAATATTTGTCAGAAACTTCACAAAAAACCAGCCCTGCATTTTTTCCCGTATGTATATCAGATACCTGTTCGCTGCTTAACAGGCGGATTCTGTGGTACCCTTTTAGATCTTTGGCATCTCCCTTCTTTGGCGCCCATGACATCAGCAAATGGGTCTTTGGCGTACTCCAAAACCTCATATCATAATCCAAATCTGGCGCAGGTGTATCATTGACCAAAAACTCAAATTGTTCCATATCATTTTGATCTGCAAATGTACTCAATGCTGCCCCAAAGCATCCGCGTTTTTCAAATCCATTTCGTTCTACTGTAACCATGCTTCCAAGAAAAAAGGTCAGTAAAAGAAAAATCGTAACAGTCTTTTGATACCACTGCTTTTTCCATATCAAAACGATTAGTTTTATTACTGTGCAAAAAACAACGAGCCCATACAGCTTGTATAAATATAAAATTTCTCTGGTATGAAACGTCTCTAAAAAACCATTTCTTAGATCAAAAATATTTCCTTTTACCAAAATAAAAACAGAAAAACATATCAACAAAACCTCTACAAACTAGTATAACAGCAAATATTTCTTGTTTTGCTCAAGATCTATTTTATTTTCTAAAATTTTCGCTATAATAATCCACATAGCAGGTATATAAATTAAATATCTTCCCAAAATATAAGCAACGTTTGGATAATTATAATCCGCACGCCAAGAATGACGTACCGCAGTCACAAAAAGCATCACACTGATTCCCATAAACAAAAATATAGACTTTGCATATCGTTCCTCAATTTCACCTCTTATGCTTTCTTGTACCGCATAAGCATTGATTGCAAACGTATACAATACTGCAAGTACTATATATGCTGTATACAAAATAATCATACGGGCAAGTGCCGTACCTGTTGCGTAAGAAGCAACTGCTTCTTTGCCGATGCCGTTACTTACCTGCAAACCAAGAATCTCTCCAAACGGATATCCCTGTAATAATCTTAAAAGTACCCATCCGCCGTATACAGCAATGTATCCGAACAATATTGCTAATCCTTTTATAATCTTTTGTTTGTTCCAATTCATTTTCCACTTTTTATTTTCACCAAGCTCTATAATCCAAATAAAAGCAAACACTGGCAAAATCACAATTGTAATATATCTCGTCAACTGTAATATAGCGAATAATATTCCTAAAAATACACATTTTATTATTGCAATATTAGAATCAAACAGTGCTTTCAAATAAAAATACAAGGTTAAAAACAACAACGGAAAATATAAATTTTCACTCATAATACTTGTGCACATTGTATACTGCCAAGGAAGCAGAGCAATGATAAATACACCCATAAAGCTGGTTTTTCGGTCTGTAAATAACCTGCATATTTTCCATATGGCAAAGTAAACAACAATAGACAACGCTACGTTTATGCCTTTCATAACTGTGTAAAAATCCTGAAAGAAAAAAGCTACTGACAAGATTAGTGAATACACCGGCGGATAATTTGTAACCCAATATCTCTGCTCAGAAAACAACTCCATCGCGCCTTTTTTATACAACCATTCATCAAAATATAAAATTGGTCCAGGAATGTCCATAATCAGAACGATTTTCACGACAAATGTTATAGCTGTCAAGATCCCAAACGCGATCACCCATCTGTCAATATTGGTTCTTATTTTCATGATTTTTCGTCACTCCATTCACTCACAACATAATGCGGCCGCCTCTTCGTTTCCGTATACGTTTTTCCAAGATACTGCCCGATAATTCCCAGCGCAAACAACTGCATCCCGCCAAGAAACAGCATCACGCACATATTGGAAGCCCATCCCTGCACCGGGTCTCCCCATAAAAGCTTCCGAACCATAATAAACACAATTGCCATTACCGATATTGCTGTACATCCCATCCCCATCCACGACGCAATATTTAACGGCACCTGTGAAAAGCTGACAATTCCTTCCATAGAATATTTTAAAAGCTTCCAAAAACTCCACTTTGTTTCCCCTGCCCGACGCTGAATATTTTGAAACGAAAGCCAATACGTACGAAAACCAATCCACCCAAAAATCCCCTTTGAAAAACGGTTTCTTTCGCTCATTTGTACAATCACATCCACCATTTCCTTTTTCATCAGCCGATAGTCCCTTGCTCCGTCGACAATCTCAATATCTGAGATTCGATTGACGAAACGATAGAATACCCTGGCAAAAAAAGAACGTATCAAAGGCTCCCCTTCTCTGTCCGCACGGCGTGTCGCAACACTGTCGAAGCCGCCGCTTTCTAAGATATCCACCATTTCGGGCAATAATGCCGGAGGGTCCTGCAAATCCGCATCCATCACCGCGACATAATCCCCTTTAGCATGAGAAAACCCTGCATACATTGCAGCCTCCTTTCCAAAATTTCTGGAAAAGGAAAGATACCTGACATTTTTCCTCTCTGCTGCAAATTTGCGCAAATACGGCAAAGTCTGGTCTGTCGAACCATCGTCAATATAAATCATTTCAAACTCATACTGGTTCATCTGGTTCATGATTTTTGTAATTTCCTCATCAAACAGCACAAGGCTTTCTTCTTCATTATAGCAAGGTACAATTAAGCTTATTTTTTTCATTTTAGATATTCCTTTTGCCTGGAGCGATTTTTATTATTCCTTCCGTTCGATCTCCGTAACTCTTCCATTTTGATAATTCCATAATACATACGGCGCACAAAGCTCCACATCTTGGCCGTTTTCCAGTACTTGTACGTTTAAGGACAAATCCTGATACAACAGCTTGCATATGCCGCCTTCTCCATAGAAAAACGGCGTATAATCCATACCGTCCAAATTGCGAATATAAATCGTGGCACCTTCTGCCGGCGGCTTGATCTGTTCGATATCCTCCCATGCCGCTTTTTCCATACCTGCGTTTCTAAGCCAGTAATTTCTTGTCTGGACAGCACTTGTGGATGCACCGGATGCCAAAAACAAGCACATAAGCACTATCGAGGTATCACAGCAGCAATGCAGCCTGTTTGCCGCACACGCGACCAGCAGCCCAAGAAAAACCGCCGGAAAATACAGATACAGCATATGCACCTGATTTACCATAGGCAGCACAATCACAATCGAAATCCCCGCCGCAATATAACAAAAAAGAAGTTCTGTTTTTCTGTGCGCTACAGCTTTCCAGACAGCAGCACAAAAACCTGCCGCAATTAAAATTGTTCCAAGTAAGCCTGTGATAGAAAACACATAGCCCCAGCCTGCATGTTCCAAATCAAAGCACATCATACTGTATTTCAATAGATTTTGAAGCATATGGATCGGATTCATCGACTGATAATAAGGATTATTCCTATCATTGGTCATGCTACCCTGCATTTTGCAATACAGTATCCTTCCAAAAAACAAGGCAAAGACCGACAGGCTGATCGGAATGCTTTTTGTAAAATGCCTTCGTTCTTTGCTTAAGAACATTTCCCACATTTCATAAACAACAAATAAAAACGGCAAAATGAGAAACATTTCCTTCGTCCGAATCGCAAGGTAATAAAACAGTAGTGTAAAAACAAAATTCTGTCCCTTGTACACCTTTTCTCTGCGGTAGCGCAAATAAAAAATTAGAGACAAAAGGCTAAAAAACGTACCAAGCAGGTCATAAATTGCCGCCGTCCACTGCACAGCCATCTGCGTTTTCGCCCACATGCCAAAAAATGCAGCCGCGACAATTCCTCCGCAAAAACATGTTTGCTCTTCCTCATACTTCCGCGCAAATAGATGCTTCACAATAAGAAAAACGAAATACACATTACACAAATGCAGAAGGATCAAAACCACATGAAAGCAACCATAATCCAGCCCAAAGCTTTCATACAAATATTTGATAAACAGTACTCCCACGGGCCTGTCTGCATATGCCGACCGTGGCAGAAAATGAAAGATCTCCTCATAAGAGCTTGTACTCACCGTCAGCAAAAGCGATATATCATCAAAGCAAAAGCTGTTTTCTTTTGATGCCATCCAAAACACTGCCAAAAGAGAAAACGAAAATAAAAGGATAAGATTGATCTTTTTTCTGCTATCTGACATATCTGCCCTCCCCCTGCTTTTTGTTATGCCAAACGCTTGCATTGACCAGGTAATCCGTCCAAGCATTCTTTTCCGCGAACCATGCAATCGCACTGCACAGCAGAATCGTAGCTGCCGTTATGAAAATCCATCCTCCATTTGACGCCGTCTGTGCATCTGGCGTAAGCTGCCGCAACTGCTGCATCGGCAAAATCCCTGTATAGGCACCTGCTGCAAAAAGCAGCTTAAACACTGCAAAATGGGTAACAAGGACACAATAGGTATGTTTTCCCAACCATTGCAGGCATCGCACTTTTCTCATAGAAACGGCTGCGCAATAGACAAGATAAAAAGCCGCAAAACAAGAAAGGCATTGTATAAAAGGATCTGCAAACTCCCTTGTCGGCCAATTCATTGGCAATGTTCCAAAAAAATACCCCCCCCCGGAAAAAATTGTCACTATGACACAAAAAGGCAGCATAATATTCCTGTCAATCTGTTCAAAAACATGCGCTCTTGCCATCCATAACCCTGCCGCAAAATAAAAACATGCCAAAAAAGCCAGATCAAAAGAATAAGGAAGCACGATGTGTTTTACCACAAGCGTATATCCACATCCTCCCGCCAACAAAACCAGTCCCAAAAAGCCCCATTTACATCGAAACTTTTGAGTCATCCATTCCAACAGCCTGACAATCACCTGCACTTCAAATAACACAAATAAAAACCAAGTTGCCCCTCCTAACTCTGTAGTCTGCAAATGTAACAACAGCCCCGTCATCCATTTTGAAAAGCGCAAAGGCTCTGTGGCAGTAAAACAAGCATACACAGGATATCTGCCCATTACACTGTATATCACAATATACAAAACATTGATGCATATCGCGGGCAGCAGAATCGTAACAATTTTTTTTCTGATAAACGCTGCCAGCGTATAATGCCCGCCGCGATAGGTATAGCCGGATAACAGAAAAAAAGCTGGCATATGAAATAAATAGATATACGTGACCAGCGGGCTTGTTGAATGTCCAGCCACAACTGCCAGAATTAAGAAAGCTTTCATGCTGTCCACCCAGTCAATCTGCTTCTTTTGCTCTTCCATACACTCTCCTTCCTGCATCAGACTTCACACCCCTGGCTCGTCCCGGCATCCACCCCATCCCGATACCTCGGCATCCGCCACACCTTCTTCCACTTCTTCTCAAAAATCTTTCTGTTTTCCTCAAAGATCCTCTGATACTCCGCATCCTCCAGCTTAGCAAACGAAGCCCTCTGCATATGATGCACAAACGCATCCTCCGCAATAACGATCCGGTATCCGGCGCGCAGCACCTTTTCCGTAAAATCATCATCCTCAAACATCCCAACCTTATAAGCCTCGTCGAGCAGCCCAACCTCTTCCAGCACACTCCTTCGGATCATCGTAGCAAACAGCGGCAGCCTGTCCACACGATGGTATTCCTCTCCCATATGCGTTTGCGTATAGCAGTACGCAAACTGCGCTAATTCCGCAGCGCCGTGATAGTGCGCTTCGATCTTGGATTCGTTTCCAATCGAATTGGTAACAGGATTGCACATAGCATAGCTGCGGTCATTTTCCAGATGCTTTACAAGGCTTGTCATCCACCCTCTTGTCACATACGTATCGTTATTCAGCAATACGACATACACTCCATCCGCCGCTTTGATCCCGCAGTTATTCCCGCCCGCAAAGCCCAGGTTTTCGTTATTTAAGATGATCTTGACATTGTGCCTGTTCTGAGCGTCCAGTTCCTGCAAATACGCCCTTGTACCGTCCGTAGACGCATTATCTACTACGATCAGCTCAAAATGAGGATAAGCCGTCTGCGTCAGAATGCTTTCGATGCACTTTCTGTTTACCGCCTCGTTATTGTAGGCAAGCACAACGACACTGACTTTTGGCACCATTGCCTGGCAAGCGGCTGCAAAGTGCCCAAACCGTTCCTGCCAGTCGTTTTGTCCTGCAAATTCCATGCATTCCCGCGCAGAATTTAACGTATCCTTCCGCTCTAAGCACAGCTTTACATAATTAAGAAATTCGTCGTTGTCATTGGACAGATACACATACCGATCGCGGTATGGGCGCAGCTCCGGGATCTCGGTCGCCACAATCTTTTTGCCTGCGCTTAGGTACTCATAAAACTTGACCGGGTTCGTTGCCCGGATCAGATCCGTACCCGTATCAAACGGGATCAGGCAGACGTCAAAATACGCCAGATGCTCCGGCAGCTTATCGTAATCCATTTCTCCAAGCAGACGGATATTTTTCCGCTTTTCCAAGTCACGCCTGTGTGCTGTTACTTCGCCGATTATGACAACCTCGCATTCCGGCAGCGCATCTGCTACGTAGCATACTTTCTCATACGCGAACCAGTGTGCGACCGCACCGTAATAGCCGATAACTTTGCCTGAGACATCCGTGTCCGTATCCTGTGCACGCCGCATGGCATATGCCTTTTGAAAATGCGCTGTCTGCGTACCGTTGCGAATCAGGCAGATCCGGGATTCGTCTGTGAATCTTTTTGCAATGTCGTATAAAAAGCTGGAGCTTGCCACGACCAAATCGCTTGTAGTTAACAGCTCTTTGCAGTTTTTCTTTAAAAACGGCTCTGCGGTTGCCGCAAATCCGGTGTAGTCGTCCATATAATCGGTGACGATCCGAAAACCGTAAGTTTCCCTCAGATAGTTTGCTCCAGCCAGCCAGTTTGGGTAATCGACAATGGTGACCGCGTCACGGATGGCGTAGCGTTCCAATAGGGCATTCAGCGCCTTGTGCAGCCAGCCCTCGTTTTTGCGCCAGTCCGCGGTGTAGATATTGCTTGTCTTTTGGCTGTTCCAGTTTACGAGATACAGGTTTTCCCGCTTTTTTCGTATCGCGGCAGGGCTGGTAAAATTCGCGTTGATATAAAAGACCCGATGCCCGTGTTCTGCGAATTTTTCCGCAAAATGCTGGGGACGCTGATGCCTGAAATCGTAGTCTATTACGGATAATATAATGACGTCATACTTCGTATAGGGCTGCTTTAACATTGCTTTTGTCCTGTCGGATAATGGATGTTCCCTGCCTGTGGTTTTCTGCCCGTGATGCGCCTGTTTTGCCTTTTCACTTGTACATGCCAATGCTTCTGAAAGCCTTTGGTGTACATCCATCCAGGGATTAAAGCGGCAGACGTCTGCCGTATCGTGATTTGTCCCTGAGGCTTTGCCTTTCAGCCATTTTAAAAATGCTTTTCTTTCTGCTTTGCTGCCGCGCATATACTGGACGTGCAGGCGGATCAGCAGATGGTTGAAACGGCTTAGCTTTGCGGATGCGTAGCTGATGCACAGAGACTGGATCTGCCTGATTCTAGCTTCTGCCTGCTTGTTTTTTATTTCCATGGCAGAGATCATTTCTTCAAGTGCCAGGATCTGTTTCTGCTGTTCTGATTTCCTGCTGTTTTCTTCTGCAAGCTGCTTTTTCTGCGCCTGTATCTGTTCCATCTGATCATGAAGCTGCTTTTCCTGCGCCTTTAGGCATTCGCTCTGATTATGAAGCTGCTTTTCCTGTACCTGTAGTTGGCTGTTTTGTTTGTCAAGCTCTCTTTTACTATTGTCTGCTAATTCTTTGAATGTCTCTATCTGATACTCTTTTTCCCTTTCCTGCTGCTTCCAGTTGTTTTGTTCTTGTTCTGTCACTTGTCTTTGCGCTCTCATACAGTCACTATCAATATTTTCTACCAAATCTGATAAACGGCTGTATATTTTCTGCTTAGCATAAATAAGCAAAATTTGTTCATATGGATAATAGACAGAACCACATTCCGCAGACTTTGCGTATACAAGATAGCTGTCCCCTACACGCAGGGGAATATCCTTTGTATAAAAAACACTTTCATGTTCTTCAATAACCCCTTGCTCTTCTCTGTATGGCATCAGAATCAGCGCATATTTCTCCGCCCTGCGGCAAATATGTTCGATCACATCATATGGCTGCTTAAAGTGTTCCACTACATTAGACGCGATGACAACCGGATACTTCTTTTCCTTGTCCGGTTTGAAAATATCGCCTACTTGAAACAAAAACTCAGGATAATTTTTTTGAGCTTTTGCTATTGCACTTTCAGAAAAATCTTCTCCTGCGATCTCCGATGTCCGAAAAGCCTGTTTATAGATTGTTAATGCATCTCCTTGCGCGCAGCCCAAATCACAGACTGCATCCCTATTTTCATTGATCTCATAAATCAGCCATTCTGGAAGCATTTCTATCAACAGATCTGCAAAATAACGGGTTTGTTCTTTTCCGCCATACATTTCCCAATTTGATTCAAATCTGAAATTCCAGTATTCCTGGCTGTTCCTGGCAAACTCCACCGATTCTTGGCTTTCCTGTTTTTGTATTTTTTGTTCCTGCTTTTCGTTTGCAGCTTTTATCATCTCTAATAATTCCTTATCTTTAATTATTCCAGCCGGAGGCTGATAATTTGGCGGTATCCGTATGTTTTTCGCTCCGGCTTTTTTTAGATACGCCCATATATCATCGATATAATCGTATCGCATAAATGATTCACATTGCAGACAATAGTCTGGAAGCATCTCCCAGTGAAACATCGCTTCCCGTAAATTTTGATAATTTTTCCCATTCCATACTGCTTCAATGCCATTGTCCTTTATCTTATCAATAATCCCAAAGGATGCGCAGCACGGTGAAACAGTCTGATCCGGCTGGATAAACATCACTTCAAACGGATTGGTGCAATACGGCAAACAGATTTCTTCATGATCCCGTATTTTTTTCTTTTCCGTCTTAACTCTTCTGCTGGCTGTTTCCTCACAATGGAATTTGTCAAAATCCAAGTATGGCTGTATCTGCTTTAGTTGTTCCAATTGTGCAAAAATAGCTTTCTGGTCAAATAGTTTCCCATCCTCAAATCCACTCCAGGAAATAACATTGTTGACCACGATCTTTTGGTCCGCATTCCATTTTAAAATTTCCTGAAACTGCTGTTCTACTATTTCTTTGTCAGATTCTCTCAGGCGCAGTAACTGAATGACCTGATCCTCTTCGTATCCATAGACGTCATTAAATGTAATATAATCGATCCCATAAGTTACGGCTGCCTGGCACAGATCTTTTAGCTGTGTCATATTTAGACGATTTACAACAACACACCATTGCAAAACGGTATCTGGCAGTGCAGCCCTCAGCTTTTTTACATTTTCCAATACATGGCTAAGCTTCGCTCCCAGGCGAAGAATCTCAAACGTTTTTGGATCTACACTGTCAATCGAAACCGCTATAATATTGACTCCCTTTTTTCCGTCTACCCCCCCCCCTAATTTTGAAAGCTCATACCTGTCAAGCTGCGTTCCGTTATTCGTAAGCTGCATACTGCAAAGTGCATCACTTTCTCTGCAAATTTCAATAAAAGCATCAAAATCATGATACAGGAATGGTTCCCCTCTTCCAGAAGGATTTACAAACTTCGCGCAATGCAGATACGGTTTTAATTGTTTCAGCAATTCCAATGGAATACTGACGGGTTTTTCTATTTTGGACATACAAAAGCCACAATAATGGCAAAATGCGCAATGAAGGTTGCACACATTGGTAAGCCCAAACATGAACTGGACAGGGCTGCTGTCCATCCTGCTTTTTTTCTGTACTACATTCTCTATAAACTGCTGAAAATTATCATTCCTGTCCACAATTGATCCTCCGCATCATGTTTCTTTCTGTTCCCGTTCCTGCTTTATCCTTTGCAGATACCGCCCATGCACCTCCCTGGGCTCCCCAATCTCCTTCACCCGCCCATCCTCGATCCAGACCGTCCGGTCACAGATCTGTTCTATCTGGCTCATCGCATGAGATACAATCACAATCGTCGTGCCGGCACGCTTAATTTCCTCCAGCCTGGCAAAGCATTTCTGCTGGAAACCGACGTCGCCGACCGCCAGTATTTCATCGATCAGCAGCACGTCCGCGTCCACATGGATCGCCACTGAAAACGCCAGCCGCATGTACATGCCCGATGAATAGGTGCGTACCGGGTGGTCGATCGACTCTTCGATCTCGGAAAACTGGATGATCTCGTCCACTCTTTGCGCGATCTCCTTCCGATTCAGCCCAAAGACCGCGGCGTTCATATAGATATTTTCCCGCCCGCTCATGTCCGGGTGAAATCCTGCGCCCAGTTCCAGCAGGCTGGAAACCCTGCCCTGTATCGCAATGCTGCCGCTGTCTGGGTAGATGATTTTGGCGAGCAGCTTTAGCGTCGTGCTTTTCCCGCATCCGTTTTTTCCGATCATGCCAACCGCTTCCCCTTTTTTTACCTGAAACGTCACGCCCTTGAGCACTTCCCTGCGCTCGTAGCGGCTTCTTCCTCTGGATAAAATCCTGTCTTTGATTGTAAATCCGCGGTCGTTATAGATTTTAAACGCTTTTTTTACATCGCTGACCGCAATGGCGGTTTGCCTGCCTGCTTCTTCCCTTTTCACAATGATAAAAGTCCTCTCTGTTATAGCTCTTCTACAAAATGCTTCTGCAATTTCCGAAAAACCTGCCACCCTGCAAGAAGCAGCACAATTCCCCAAAGCACCGCATAAGAAAGCGTCTGTAAGTCCGGCGCATGTTTATAATACAAAATATCGCGGTACGCGATGATTACTGACGTCATCGGATTCAGATACAAAAAGCCCCGAATCGTCTCCGGTACGGTTTCTAGGGGATATAAAATCGGTGTCAAATACATCCACGCCATCGTCAGGATATTTAAAATATATTCCAAATCCCTGAAATAGACCGTCCATGCGGAAAACAGCAGCGCCCCTCCAATTCCCATAACAAATTCAACAAAAAAAACCAGCGGCAAATACCAAAGCACACGCACATCCACGCCGATTCCTGATAACAGCAGCGCCTCAAATACGACCAGAAAGCTTAGCAGCATATTGATAAAATAGCTTGCCACCGCGGAGACAGGCAGCACCATCCTTGGAAAATAGATTTTTGCTACCAGGTTTTTCTGCTGGATAATCGACAGGGCTCCCGTGGAAATACAACTGTTAAAAAAGAACCACGGGATCAGCGCGACAAATAAAAACATAGAAAAATGTTCTATTTCCGAGCGCATAAAAACCGAAAACACAATCGTATAAACCAGCAGTTGAAATAACGGCAGCAACAGGCTCCAGAAAAATCCCAGCACAGAGCCTTTGTATTTTCCGCGCAGCTCTTTGTGCACCAGGCTTCGGATCATCTCCCGGTACTGGTACAGCTCTTTCATATCCAAAAACATAGCGTTACATCCCTTTCTGCCACTCCATAATACGCTGTACGATCCGTTCGCACGCATGTCCGTCTCCATATGGATTGACTGCCTTTGCCATCGCTTCATAGGCGGCGGGCTGATCGATCAGCCTGGATGCTTCGCGGACAATGTCCTCTTCCTGCACGCCTGCGACCTTAACTGTCCCAGCGGCAACCGCTTCCGGGCGTTCTGTCTCTGTGCGCAGGACGAGTACCGGCACGCCGAACGCCGGTGCCTCTTCCTGCAAGCCGCCGGAGTCTGTCAGGACAAGGTAGCTGCGGCTTAACAGGTTGTGCATGTCCTGGACGTCGAGCGGTGAAAGCAGCGCTGCGTTTGGAATGCCTGCCAGTATGCTTTCTGCTGTGGAACGTACCGCAGGATTTAAGTGTACGGGATATACAAACTGCATCTGCCGATAACGGATGGCAAGCCGCCGGACTGCCCGACAGATCTGCTCCAGCGGGCGTCCCAGGTTTTCCCTGCGGTGCGCTGTAACCAGTATCGTTTTGTGTTTCCCTGGATGGAGCTGTCGCAGTGTGCTGTTTTCAAACACATAGTTCTTGTGAATCGTTGTTTGAAATGCGTCCATCACGGTATTTCCCGTGACGAACACATTTTTTTCGATTCGTTCCCTGCGCAGGTTTTCCTTGTTCTGCTCTGTCGGCGCAAAATGCAGCTCCGCGATCTTTGCGGTCAGGTTTCGGTTCATCTCCTCTGGAAACGGTGAATATTTGTCATAGGTACGCAGCCCCGCCTCTACATGCCCGACTGGTATGTGCTGGTAAAAGGCGGCAAGAGCCGCCGCAAAGGAGGTCGAGGTATCGCCGTGCACAAGCACCAGGTTCGGCTGTTCCAAACGCAGCACCTGTTCAAATTTTTCCAGTACGCGCGTGGTAATCGTCGTCAAAGTCTGCCCAGGGCGCATAATATCCAGGTCATACTGCGGCTTGATAGCAAAAATATCCATGACCTTGCCTAACATTTCCCGATGCTGCCCGCTCAGGCAGACAATGCTTTGTATGTCAGGATGCTTTTCCAGTTTTTGCACAAGCGGGCACATTTTTACCGCTTCCGGCCTTGTTCCAAATATGGACATTACTTTTATCATCTTCCCATTAGTTCCTTTCCCGATCGTTCTTAAGCACTTGTTCCATTGCCCTCACTCTGGACTCCCAGCAGTTTTCTTCCAAAAACCTGCGATGCTGTGCCGGGCTGGAAAACGGACGCTTTGCCTTTGGAATCTGCGCGGCAAGCTCGTCCACACTGCTGTAAAGCGTCAGGTACTGCTCCAATTGGCTCGTCTCTTTGCTCTTTACCGCAAGCACCGGCTTATTCAGCGACAGGTATTCATAGATTTTTACCGGATTGACCGTGTCTAACAGCGGCGTCTGTTTAAAATTATACAGACAGATATCAAAGGACTGTATGACCGCGGCAAGCTCGCTGTTTTTCCGAACGCCCAAATCATGGACTCTTTTGTCTGCCATCGGTTTTAAATAATTCCTGCCTGCAAGGAAGATCTCATACTGCGGGTCCAACTCCAGCAGTTTTTCTATTACCGCTGTATCGAACCATTCGCCGATCGTCCCTATATACCCGAAGCGTTTTACGTCTGCGACCGGCGCGTAAGAAACCGGAACGGATGCAAACTGGCTGGATACCGCGTTTGGAATCCAATACACGTGTTCTTTTTTCGGTTTTAGCTGCTCATAAAACAGGCGGCTTGTCACGAACAGAATGTCTGCAAGCTCTGTCAGCTTCTGTGCGCCGCGCTTTAATGTCATTTTCTGAAACACGGAGGATGCCAGCAGGTATTCTTCATCCATTTTGTCAAAGACGATGCATTTGTTTTTGATATGGCGCACAAGCGTATACCAGCCCGCATATCCGACCCAAACGACATCACATGCCGCAATCAGCCTGGATAACTGAAACAGCTCTGCCCAGTTATTGACCCCGCACAGATCAAAGATTTCCATACTTTTATGGCACGTCAGGCTGCCGTTTAACCGGATCACCCAAAGCCTTTTTCCGGCACGCTTCTTCCTGCCCAAAAAGGTACGCCCGCCTTTTAACAGCCACCGCAGGCTGCTGACCGTTGGCTCGATATAATATACGTCATGATTTTTTGACAGGCACTGCGCGACCTGCTGCGGGCGCTGCTTCATATCATCATAATAAATAGGGGCAAGGTACAAGATCTTCATATGATCACCGCCTTTTTCCTGCTGTTTTTTGAAATCTTTGCAGCAAACTACCGGCAAGCGTTTCGGGCATTCCCAAAAGGAGCAGGTCAAAATAAGCGTATTTGCGGCAAAACCTTCGGTAACGGAAAATGCCAAAGGCATCCCTGTTTTTTCGTGCGTCCGCAAATGCCTGCATTTGCTGTTCGTTCGGATAATGAATGCCGCGTGCGCGCATTTCCTGCACCAGCCTGTACATGGGAAGGACCCGTTTTTCATAATAATCCTGCCTGTTCGCGATCGCTGCGAGCGCCTGCGTCTGGTTGCCGCGGTGCCTGCGGTAGCGGACTAACGGCTGCGGCACAAAAGCGACTGTGCCATATGCCGACGCATATGCTGCAACCCACTGGTCGCAATAGGCATCGCAAGCAAACGGCACCGCTTTTTTAACAAGCTCTGACCGCACGAGCATACTGCATCCAGCCGTACAGTTGTCCGCCAGATAATAAGCCGTCGTTCCTTTTCCATGCACAAACCGCAGCCCCCTGCGCAGGTTCCGAAGGCTTTTGTGCAGCATCCTGCCTGTTTCGTCAATCACAGACATATCACTGTACGCCATAACCGCGTGCTCCTTTTTCAGTGCATTCAGCAGTTTTTCCAGCTTCCTGCGCTCCCAGATATCATCCTGGTCGCAAAAAGCCATATACTGTCCGTGCGCAAGGCGCGCCAGCCTTTCAAACGCTTTATTTGAGCCTTCATTCCTGCTGTTTTTCTGCAAGGTTACCTTATGGCTGCAAGCGGCATCCAAAAGCTGCCAGGCTGCTGTCTCTGTCCGCTCCCACTCACCGCATATCCGCATACCAACAGCCACCGTATCCTTGATCTTCTCAAGCGGTATCCGTTTCGATCCGTCATCCAGCAGCAGGATTTCAAACTTCTGGTACGTCTGGTTTTTGATCGAACGTACCAGTGCGAGCAGCCAGTCCAGGTTTGGCTCATAAACAGCGATCAATATAGAAACCAGCGGCTTATATGCCATTCCCTCATAAATCTTTTGCATCTGCCTTTTGACTCTATTGCAGTCATATGCCGCAATCTTTTTTCGGTTGTACGCACCGCACGCAGCCCGAAGCTGGCTGTTTTTTAACAAGTCCAGGACGCTTTTTTTTAGTGCTTCCGTCTGTTTTAAGGAATACAGGCTGCCGCCGCATGGGTCAATCAGCTCTCTGTTTCCGCGGATATCAGACGCCACACAAGCAAGCCCTGCCGCCATCGCCTCCATCAAAGCCGCGGGCATCCCTTCTCTTTTGGACGGAAACAGGAAAAGGCCTGCATTTTGATAAAGAAAGGGCATCTGCTCCTGGTAGCCAGGCATACGGATATACGCTCCGATTCCAAGCCGTTTTGCCTGCGCTTTCAGCCTGTCCCCAAGCTTTCCCTGCCCGCAGATCAGATAATACACATCGTCTCCTAAGATTCCTGACAGCGCCTGGATTGCCTGGCGGTGGTTTTTTCCTTTATTTAATTCTCCAACGGATAAGATCACCAGCGCATGATCTGGTATGCGATAATACCTGCAAAATCGTTTATGCCCATCCGCAAGGCTGCTTTTGGTGTCTGCGCTTTGTTCTTCGCCGCTTGGGTGCGCAAATTTTTGCGTATCAATGCCAACGCCGAAAATCCGGTATACGTTTTTCACATGCAAATGCTTCTTGGCAAATACATAGTCCTCTTCGTTGACCGTAATCAGCACATCGGTCCAGTACGACAGCAGCTTCTCCGCCGGATAGTACACCAGCCAGTGAAAATATGGCGCTCCTTTGTAAAAATGGAAGCCATGCGCAGTATAAACAACACGCACTCCCAAACGATGCGCCGCTGTCCTTAACAGTGCGCCGCCGACCGGAGACTGACTGTGTATCCATGCAAACGGGTACCGTTTTAACAGCTCCAGGATCTGGAGATAAGCCCTGCCGCATTTCCACACAGGCAAAATCCCGCGCGGGCAGTCCCACTGATGCAGCGTAACATGCAGCGCATGTAATCTGTTTTTCAGCTTTTTGATCCGCCTGTCGTCGCAGGTATTGCCTTTCTTAAAATTGCACGCCACATGCACCTCATATCCCAGATCCAGCAGCAGCCGGATATTGGGCATATTAAACTGGTCGATCATGGAAGCTACAGACGCCGCAACGAGTACCTTCTCTTGTTTCATTTGATGCCTTCTTTGTCCGCACATGCTCTGTGAGGTTTCGTTTCCTCTGCTTCCTGCCCTGCGTTTCCCATAATATCCGCTACAGATTTCATGATCTGTATATACATCAGATAGTTGCCCTCTGCTTTCTGCTTTTGCTGTCTCCACATGCTTTTGATCATATCCTCAGAAGGCTGCGTCATACCAAAGAGCAGCGCGTCGGCATCTGTCTCCAGCTCCCTGCACATCGTTACAAACGTATCCATGCTCATTTTTTTCGTCCCGCGCTCAATATTGCCCATAAAGCTCAGGCTGATGCCGCACCGTCTGGCAAGCGTATCCTGTGACAGCCCTTTCAGCTTTCGGATCTTTCCGATCCTTGCCCCCATTTTTGCGTAATCTAACTGTTCCATAAAACCCTCCCGGCAGATTAAAATAAAAGGAAATAAAACTCTTTTTATAATACATAACATTTTCTAAAGAATTGTTATGTACGACTCGTTTCGTTAAAACGCGAAAGCCCGCTGCCACAAAGGATTTGGCTTCTTTTGGATCAACATTTTCCCGCGGCGATCTCGCAAGCTCTTTTTTGATACAGGTTTTATGCAAGTTTTGTGTAAATATTTCCGCTTTTTTATGCTTCTTTACTAATTTCAGCAAAAAATACAGCTTGAAATTTATAAAAATGGTACAAAATTTTGGATGGGGGTTGCAAAATCGTGAAAAAGCGAATAGAATACTTATGAGCTGTTTTCAATGTATTTTTATTGACTATAAGAATGATATTGACGTGACAATTCTTTAGAAAATGTTATGCCCTGAAATAAAAAAACGATCACATAAAACGTATGTGACCGTTGTGACCATTTTTTTGAAGCTTTTTATTCTGTTCCCTTATTCTTTTACCATTTCCCGGATCTCTTCCAGATACCCTCCCTCAATCCAAACCTCTTTTCCGCAAAACGCAAACCCATAGATCCGAACCTGCCCTGCCCCGCCTCTTGTTTCCAATACAGCCTCATACTTTTTGTCCAAAATCTGCCGCAGCGCCGACCATGCCGTATCTTTTAGGCTTTGTTCCCCGGCGGATTGCTCAAACACTTTAAACTCTAAAATCATCCCGTCGTCATCACCGCCGCATGGTTCCAGCAGCACATCATATCTGCCAAACCCGCTTTCCCTGTTCGACGTGACTCGATACCTTCCGGCAAGATCTACGACAAGCCCAAGCACAAAACCGTGATAAAAGCGTTCCGGCTCTGTCTGCACAGAAGGCTTTTTCGCCGCAACCTGGTTCATATAGGCGTTCATGCCTTTTAAGTCGCCTGCAACCAATGCCTTTAAGAAACCGTTGTATTCGTATCTCTGATTCGCAAACCAGCCCTGGATCAATCTGCGAAACGCAACCAATGCCTCCTGGTTTGTCAGCGCCACCTCGTAGCTGCCGCCTCCGCTGCAAACCAAATCAGCCCCATGATAAGCTGTAATTTTCAAATAACCGCTTGCCAGTAAAAAACTCCACACCGCATCACTGCGAACATCCAGTTCTCCAAAAACAATTTGCTCGTCCATCTGCACGCAAATCGTTTTGTTTTGCAAAAGATCTTCAAAAGCAGCCTTGATCTCTGCGTCCGCTTCCCGGACCAGCTTCCCTGCCAGGCTGCTGGAACTCGTATTTGCCCAATACGGCGCAAGCACTTTTTCATCCAAAAACTGTGTAATTGACCACGGATTATAGATACTGTCACATGTTCCAAACCGAAACCCGTCATACCAATGCTTTACCTCCGGCATCCGGTCCTGCATTCCAAACTCTCCCAATGCCTGGAATACTTCTTCCTCTGTAAAGCCAAACGCCGTATCATATTTTTTCGTCGTCGTAGTCACAACGGCAAGGTTATTCAAATCCGAAAAAACCGATTCCCTGCTCACTCTCGTAATGCCTGTCATCACAGCGCGTTCCAGGTACTGGTTCGTTTTAAACGTAAGATTGAACATGCCGCTGATAAACCTTGTAAATACCTCCCAGTAGCCATTCAAATATGCCTCCTGCATCGGAGTATCATACTCATCCAGTAAAATAATTACCTTTTTCCCATAGTAATAGTATAAATATTCCGACAGCACTTGCAAAGCCGCCTTGCATTCGCTGACAGAAACAGCACCGTCCATCATGCGCGAAAACTGTCCTCTGGAGACCTGAATGCTTTCGTCTTTCAAAAGAAAGGCATATTTGCGGTATTCCTGCGCAATCAGCCCGCAGATATCCGAATATGCTTCATCAAAGCTTGCCGCCTTTACTCCCGCAAAGCTTAAAAAAAGAACCGGATATGTCCCCTGTAGCAATCTGTAGCCGTCCTCCTTCCAGATATCCAGATCTTGAAACAAATCGCTCCGGCAGGCATAATGAACCGAGAAAAAGTCATACAGCAAAGACATCGCAAGCGTTTTTCCAAATCTCCTGGGACGGGTAATTAACGTAACGGTATCCCCATTTTCCCACCATTCTTTGATAAAATTCGTTTTATCAACGTAAAAATATTGATTCTCAATGATTTTGCAAAAATCCTGCTCTCCGACTGCGACTGTCCTTGCCATCCTGATATCCCCCGCTTTTTCATTTTTTCTTATTGTAGCTGATGCAAAGCAAAAAAACAAGGCACTTTCCATTGCTAAATAGAAAGCACCCCGCGTTGTCCTTGACAATCCCTATCCTACTGCATTATGATGGAAAAAAACAGGCGTGCCTTTGACTTCTTTTAAGTCGATATTGACCTGTCTTTTTCTATCAAAAGGAGATTCCCATGCAAAAGCCATACAATGAAATCATACTGGAAACGAGCACACTCGGCATAAAATTCGCCTTTCATACAAAAGAAGGCGGATCGACGCCCCTGCATTGGCACGAGGAAATGGAGATTTTATACCCCTTAAACGGAGAAAGCGACGTACAGATTGACGGCGTCTCTTACCGCCTGAAAAATAAGCAGCTGATCGTCATCGATTCCCACTACTGCGCAATCGCCGCATTCACATACAAAAGCAATTCCGCATCTTCCCTGCGCACCGCCGCTCCATACCGCTGCCCGCCAAAGCGGTCATTTAAAATCTTTGTCTGGCTGTCCACATATCCGTTTAAAATACTGACATCTACCGCCATCACATCAATCGAGCCTTCCTTAAGTGCCGAAAACAGTGCCTCATAACTCTTATATTCAAAAAACATCGGCGCCGTTTTGATACTATTCATCGTTTCCATATAGTCTAAAAACATTTTCCGTGTCGTCGCATGTTTCGCAACGCCGATCTTTTTTCCATCCAGGTCTGCGATCGAGCGGATATCACTCGTGCCAAGGGAATTGGCATCTGTCCCGGTTTCCCTGACCATCATGCCGATATAGTCAGTATAATAGCTGTCTGAAAACGCAAACTTCTGTTTTCGCTCTTGTGTAATCGTATACGTCGCAAACAGGCAGTCTACTTCGCGCTGTTCCAGCTTTTCCTCACGGTCAGCTACCGTGACGCCGACAAAGGATACCAGCCCCTGCTGCTTTGCTTCGCCGATACTAACGCCGAACAGCTCTGCCGCCGTCTGGTAGGCAAGCTCGACCTCCAGCCCGGCCCAGGTATCTGTCTGACTGTCATACAGGCTGAGCCCCGGCACGTCCGTCTTGCAGCCAGCAAGCAAATACCCGCGCTCTTTGATCTTTTGCACAATCTCAGATTCCTGTCCAGCGTCCTGTGTGCCTGTACTGCCATCCTGAGGATTATTCGTAGCGTCCTGTGTGCCTGTACTGTCATTTTGAGGCGGGTTTGGCGTATTTTTTGTCTCGTTTGCACAGCCGCACAGGGCTGCGGCAAGAAACAGCGCCAGCACCCAAAACCGTGCCTTCCTATGCATGTTTTTCCTCCATTCTGTTAAATACCTCGCGGTCTAAGTCGCCGTTTTGGTGTGCTACAATCGTCGTACATACGGCGTCGCCCGTAATATTGACTGCCGTACGCACCATATCCAGAATACGGTCAACGCCCATGATCAGCATAATCGCTTCCACTGGAATCCCAACGGCAGTAAATACCATCGACAGCGTTACAAGCCCCACGGACGGAATGCCTGCTGTCCCAATCGAGGCAAGCGTCGCGGTCGCAA
Source organism: uncultured Eubacterium sp. (assembly GCA_947090545.1). Lineage (GTDB taxonomy): Bacteria > Bacillota > Clostridia > Lachnospirales > Lachnospiraceae > Eubacterium_J. The sequence goes on from CAMUPC010000013.1 coordinate 26,177, forward strand.
TAACCGTCAGATACCCCTGCGCGCCGAGCTGCATCCCATATGCCTGTGCCGCGAATACGACTGCCACGCCCTGCATAATGGAAGTCCCGTCCATATTGATCGTCGCGCCAAGCGGGATCGTAAACGAAGAGATTTTTCTGGATACGCCGATTCTTTCCTCAAGCGTATCAATATTCATCGGAATCGTAGCGTTGGACGTCGAGGTAGAAAACGCAAACGCCATAACCGGGAAAAATTTTTTGATAAAGCGCGCCGGATTTAATCTCGTAAACACAATTAACAAAATCATATACACGCCGAAGCACTGGAGCACCAGCCCAAGCAGGACGCTTCCCATGTATTTTAAAAGCGGGAGGAACGCGTCAAAGCCCAGGTTTGCAAACGTCTTTGCAATCATACAAAATACGCCGACCGGGGCTAAATTCATGACCAGATTGGTCATTTCCATCATCAGCTCGTTGCACTGGTTTAACAGGTTGGCAACCAGCTCCGCCCGCTCCCCCATTTTGGCAAGCAGCACGCCGATCAGCAGGGCAAACAGAATGATTTGCAGCATCGTGCCGTCGGCAAGCGCCCCGATAGGGTTTTCCGGTATAATATTTAAAATCGTATCCGCTACCGATACATTTTCCGCAACTGCCACCTCATTCGTCTCAATCGACGACATATCCAGCCCTACGCCCGGCTTTACAATGGTAGCAACCGTAATCGCCACGGATACGGCAAGCGCTGTCGTCAGCAGGTAAAAGGCAATCGTCTTGCCGCCTACTTTCCCCAGGGACTTTGTATCGCCAATCGCGGAGCTCCCGCACACGAGCGAGCAGAACACAAGCGGCACGACGAGCATCTTCATCAGGCGGATAAATCCGTTTCCTATCACATAAAAGATCCCGTCCACAAGCACATCATCCCTGACATAAGAATGCGGAACCCACAAATTCAAAACAACACCCAGCACAAGGCCCCCGATCAAGCCAATAAAAATCTTCGTCGTAAGCCCTAGTTTCTTTTTTTCTGTTCGGTTTTCTTTAGGCATGTCACCCTCCTATCGTTCTATTTATTATTTCCAGCTTTCTGATTGCTTAGCACTGATTTCCACATATTTTTTCAATTCGTCAAACCACTGCGGCATCGTATACTGCCCCGTCATTTTCATCATCAAATTTTCCAGCAGAATCGAAATCCTGCCCCTGTTTTCCACCAGAAAATAACCCTTCGCAAGCTCCGTATCATACCCTGACAAAGCAAGGATCGCAGTCGCAAACTCATGCCTGGAGCACATGCCTTCGCAGGAAGCATGAAAAATGCCGTACTCCGCCTTATCCAGCATACACCGAATAAAGTCCGCAAGCACCCGCGCGCTCGTAGGGCTTCCAATCCGGTCAAGCGGTGCTTCAAACGGCGTCTTGGACTTGCCGCACCGTATGACATAAGAAAAATAATCCTCCTTTGCCTCGTCGTTTGCCGCGCCGTATACCCAGGAGCTTCGGATAATCAAGTGCTTCGGATTTAATTCTTTGACATAATTTTCTCCTGCAAACTTGGACTTGCCGTATACCGACTGCGGGTCCGGCAGGTCAAACTCCGTCAGGTGCCCGGCTGTCCTGCCGCTGAACACATCATCGGTGGACAGGTGAACGATCTTTGCATTCGCGCCTCTGGACGCAGCCGCCAGGTTCCTTGCGCCAAGCGCATTGACCTTAAAAGCCTCGACCATATTTTGCTCACAATAATCCGCGTCTGAAATGCTGGCACAGTTGATTACGATATTGGGACGGTATACCTTGATGCACTGCTCTACCGCTTCCATATCCGTAATATCCACATCCAGATCCGTTCCTACGACTTTATTGTCCATATCCTTTTTCAGCAGCTCAACGAGCGCGGAGCCAAGGCGCCCCTCCGCCCCGGTGATCCAGATTGCATTTTTTAACATAGAAAACCTCCTCTTCTGATTCTCGTTGTTTTTGTACTGGCATATGTTACATACCAACCGAAAAAATGTGCATCTCTGCTGGCAGAAATGCACATTTAGATAAAACTATTATATCATTTTCTTGGTGGAATTGCAAGAATTTCATTTTTATCCCTGCACGCACTTATTGTAAAGTCCCAGACGCAGCCATCGCAAGATACCGGGCTTCCAGCGCGTTAAAATAATCCAGCCGATTCTCCTTTGCGATCGATATGGGCGCAAAGCCGTTTGCCATAAGCTGATAGTTCATCATCAGCCTGGAAGTTCTTCCATTCCCATCTGCAAACGGATGGATCTTAACAAATTCCCCATGCGTCCATGCGGCAAGCTCGATCCCATTCATCTGCTGTCCTTTCCATAGCAGATCTGCATAGAAATCCTTTACCTGCCGGTACATCTCATTCGGGGACGGCGGCGTGTGCTGTGCGCCGGAAATATACACATCCACATTTCGGTAAACCCCGCCCACCATAATATTTTCCAGTAGCATGGCATGGATTTCCTTGACGATTGTTTCATTCAGGGCACACCCTTTCGCGATACAATCCTTGACATAGCAAAACGCCTTTTGATGGTTCACCTGCTCGTAGATCTCGCGCAGGCTTTTGCCGCCGACACTGATTCCATCCTCCAGCACCAGCTTTGTCTCGATCAGAGTCAGCGTATTTCCTTCTATGGCGGTAGAATGATGCGTATATTCGATTTCAAATGCCCGCTCGAAGCTTTCCATCGTAAGCTTAGGAATGTACGCCTTCCCTTTTTGGTATGCGTCCCGTTTCCGCAGCAATTCCTGGTAGTCCATGTGCCCCTCCCGCCGTTACATCACAATTTTTCGGATATCATTAAACATAATCACAACCATCAGCGCCATCAGCAGCATCAAAAACACCAGATTGACCGCCCCTTCCTTATTCGGGTCTAACCGCTTGCCGCGAACCGCTTCCACGATCAAAAATACAAGCCTGCCCCCGTCTAACGCCGGGATCGGCAAAAGGTTCATAATGCCAAGGTTTGCCGACAGCAGGATACAGATATTGAGCATATTTAAAAAGACCATAAACGCGCCGCTGGATTTGACCTCGGTATACGTATCCCCGATCGTCTTTACAATCCCAACCGGCCCGGACATATCGTTAATGCCCACATGCCCGGTAAAAAGCTGCCCCAGGCTCTCGATCGTAGAACAGATCCAGTATTTTACCTCATAGACGCTGTAGCGCAGCGTATCGGCAAGGCTTCCTCTGGCGCGTGCCGTCGTGCCGTAAAAGCCGAACAGATAACGCCCGCTCTCTTGGTCATACAGCGGCTCAAGGACGGCCGTATGCTTTTCGCCGTCCCGCTCATACGTTACTTCCACCGATTCATTCGCGTGAAAGTATGTATACACAGATACTTCCCGGTACAAATGAATCCGTTTGTTTCCCATTTTGACAATCTCGTCGCCAGCCTGCATCCCTGCTTCGGCAGCCGGATAGCCTTCCATCACGTCGGTCAGCACCGGGCGGTCAAACCCGACGCTTGCTACTAAGACCAGGGAAAACGCGATCGCCATAATAAAATTAAAGATCGGGCCAGCCGCCACGATCGAAGCGCGCTGTAAGACAGACTTGTTGTTAAAGCCCCTGTCATCATCGCTTGCCTCATCCTCGCCTTCCATCATACAGGCGCCGCCAAACGGCAGCAGCTTTAAGGAGTACTTCGTTTCCCCTTTTGTAAAGCCGACCACCGTAGGCCCAAGCCCCAGGCAAAACTCATTAACCCTGACGTCATTATGCTTTGCCAGCAGAAAATGTCCCAATTCATGGAACAAAATAATCACACTGAAAATAACCAATGCCAAAACAATATTCAACTTACCACCTGCTTTCTATCCATTCATATACGACATGCTCTGTTTCCAAAACCTGCTCCAGATCCGGCTGTTTCAGATACTTACAGTGCCGCATACAATCTTCAATGATCTTAGTAATATCCAAAAAACCGATCCTGCGCTCCAAAAATTTTGCAACGGCACGCTCATTTGCCGCATTAAAAATCGTCGGCAGGTTGCCGCCGCGCTCCGCTGCTTCATAAGCGAGCCGCAGCCCGTCAAATGTCTCAAGGTCCGGTGCTTCAAACGTAATGCTGCCAAGCTTATAAAAATCCAGCCTCTGCCCGGACAGCGGCATACGCTTCGGATAATACAGCGCGTACTGGATCGGCAGCCGCATATCCGGCGTGCCAAGCTGCGCGATAATGCTGCCGTCCTCATACTCTACCATCGAATGAATGACAGACTGCGGCTGCACAACGACCTGGATCTTGGATAGCTCCGTGCCGAACAGCCATTTTGCTTCCATCACTTCCAGCCCTTTATTTACCATGGTCGCAGAATCGATTGTAATTTTCTTTCCCATGCTCCAGTTCGGATGGCGCAGCGCGTCCTCCACCTGCATCCCGGCAAGCTCCTTTTTGGACTTTCCGCGGAACGGCCCGCCCGAAGCGGTCAGCAGTATTTTGTGGATGCGGTTTCCCGCTTCTCCGTTTAACGACTGAAAAATCGCGCTGTGCTCGCTGTCTACCGGAAGGATCGGCACGCCGTATTCCTCTGCCAGGGGCATAATCAGATGCCCCGCTGTCACAAGCGTCTCTTTATTTGCCAGCGCAATCTTTTTTTTCGCACGGATCGCCGCCACGGTCGGACGCAGCCCGATCATGCCGACGATTGCCGTCACAAGCATCTCCGCCTGCGGAAGCACCGCCGCCTCGATCATGCCGTCCATACCGCTGACAATGCGCACAGACAGGTCGCTGACCCTGGTACGCAGCTCTTTTGCGTCCTTTTCTTCCCAGACTGCGGCGAGCACTGGGGCAAATTCACGGATCTGGCGCTCCAGCAAATCGATATTTTTCCCTGCGGCAAGCGCCCAGACCCTGATGTCTCCCTGCTCCCTTACAATTTCAAGCGTCTGCGTCCCGATGGAGCCGGTCGAGCCAAGGATCGCTATATTTTTCATTGTTCCTCACCTTTCCTATTTTATCCTATCTTATCCTATTTCTATGCAGCCGATACCAAGATCCTGCACTACAGCAAATATTTTGCTAAATAACAAATGACCGGCGCCGTAAAAATCACGCTGTCAAAACGGTCTAAAATGCCGCCGTGCCCTGGGATGAGCGTTCCGTAATCCTTGATCTCATAGTTTCTTTTGATCGCGGACGCCGCCAGGTCGCCGACCATCGAGATCACGCCGCCTGCCGAGCTGATCGCGGCAAGCACAAGCACCTGCATACTTGTAATGCCCATCTGCGAGCGGAACACCGACGCATACAGCGCCGTCAGCAAAAATGTCCCCGCAATGCCGCCGATGGCTCCTTCTACCGATTTTTTCGGCGAGAGCAGCGGAGACATCTTGTGCTTCCCAAGCTTAACGCCGACGCAGTACGCGCACGTATCGCATCCCCAGGAGCATAAAAAGATCAGCCAGACAAGATACTGCCCCTGCTCCATGGCACGCACCTGGTAAATGCCGGAAAGCATCACCGCTACATAAAACACACCAAAAAATACAGCCGTCACCTGCGACGCATGGTACTTCGGATACGCAAGCACATAGGCCCCAAGCAGCACAATCAAAAGAACAACGACAAATACCATCGTATCCGGTATCCAGTGAAAATACAGATCCAAATAATACAGCGCCGCCGCCGAATATCCTACAAACGCTGCGGCCGTCCGCTCGATTTGATAGACACGGTACAGCTCATACATTCCGATCAGCGAAATCACACAAGAGGCAAACAGCAGCACTTCCCCGCCTGTTATAATAAAAAACAACGCTGCCGCGACCAGTATCATTCCGCTGATTAACCTTGTTTTAAACATTTCCTTCTCCTTTTTGATACCCCATTTCCTGTTTCTATGCCCTTATAAGCTTACGCTAACCCGCCATACCTGCGTTCCCTGTTCTGGTAGGCTTCCACTGCTTTTTGCAGCTCTTTTTCGTCAAAATCCGGCCACGGGATATCGGTAAAATAAAACTCGCTGTACGCAAGCTGCCAAAGCAGGTAGTTTGACAGGCGCTGCTCCCCGCTCGTACGGATCAAAAGGTCAGGGTCAGGAATGCCTGCGGTATCCAGATAGCCGGAAAAGGCTTCCTCCGTAACGCTGTCCTTTGCAAGCCTGCCTGCTTCGATCTCTGCGTACATCTTTTTCATGGCGCGCAGCATCTCATCCCGGCTGCCATAGTTTAAGGCAATCTGAAAATAAAAGCCGTCATACTGGCTTGACACTTCCTCCAGCTCCCGGATCTGTTCCTGCAATTTTGGCGTCAGGCGGGAAATATCGCCCAGCACCCGCACGCGCATATTGTTTTTCTTCGCCGTTTTCTGGCAGGTTTTCATATAGCTTCCAAGCAGGCGCATCAGTTCGTCTACTTCCTCCTTGGGACGGCTCCAGTTTTCCGTCGAAAACGCATAAACTGTAAGATATTTTATGCCCATGTGCCCTGCTGCATCACATATTTTCTCTACATTTTTTGCGCCTATTTTATGCCCGTAATTGCGCGGCATTCCTTTGCTCTTTGCCCATCTCCCGTTGCCGTCCAGAATAATCGCCACATGCTGTGGTATTTTTGCATCCATATTTAGAATCTCCATAAAAAGAAGGGAACATCGCCGCGGCTATGTTCCCCGATTATCGCTAAACAGTCATAATTTCTTTCGTCTTTTCTTCCACCGCTTTGTCAATGTCAGCAATAAATTTGTCCGTCATCTTCTGAACCTTTCCTTCCAGCTCTTTGATCTCATCTTCGGAAATGTCCTCTTTTTTGCCCAGCTTTTTAAATGAGTCGTTTGCGTCACGCCGGATATTGCGGACTGCGACCTTAGCCGCCTCCCCTTTTTTCTTGATGTCTTTTGAAAGGTCTTTCCGTCGCTCTTCGGTCAGCTCTGGGAAAACAAGACGGATTGATTTGCCGTCATTGGTCGGATTGATCCCAAGATCCGAGGTCATAATCACCTTTTCGATCTCCTTTACCATCGAAGGCTCCCACGGCTGAATCTGGATCATCCTCGGTTCCGGTACATTTACATTTGCTACCTGCTGGATGGGTGTCGGCGTGCCGTAATAATCAACACGCAGCTTATCCAAGACGTGCGGATTCGCCCGTCCCGCACGGATGCTGCCAAACTCTTCCTGCAAGTTTCGCATCGTTTTTTGCATTTTATCGTCATACTGAACTAACCTGTCATCCATACTGCTCTTTCCTCCGTCCCTATACGGTGATGACCGTTCCATTGAAACTGCCGCTCATTGCTTTGACAATACTGTCCGGCTCCTTTAGGCTGAATACATACATCGGCAGCTTATGCTCCATACACATAATCGAAGCCGTCAGGTCAACGACCGCTAACTTTTTGCCGATCACCTCTTCAATCGTGAGCGTGTCATAGCGGACCGCGTTCGGATTCAGCTTCGGGTCGCTGTCATACACGCCGTCTACAGCCTTTGCCAGCAGCATCCCGTCCGCTTCGATCTCTACCGCGCGCAGAACCGCCGCCGTATCTGTGGAAAAATACGGATGCCCTGTCCCGCCGGCAAAAAAGACGACCATATTGTGCTCGAAATATTTGTTCGCGCGGTCTTTGGAAAACAGTTTCGTAAAAGAGCCGCAGGAAAACGGCGTCAGTACATTTGTTTTCATGCCCTGCGAACGAAAAATCTCCGACACATAAATACAGTTCATCACCGTTGCGAGCATACCGATCTGGTCTGCCTTTGTACGGTCAATCGAATCACTCGTCCGTCCGCGCCAGAAGTTGCCGCCGCCAATGACAATGCCGACCTGGATACCGTCATCGACCAGCTTTTTCACCTGTTTTGCAACATTACATACGGTCGCTTCGTCAAATCCGGCCTTTTTTTCGCCGGCTAAAGCTTCCCCGCTTAATTTCAACAGAACTCTCTTCATATATTTGCCTTTCCGCGATTATTTGCCCTTCTTATTCTCTCCAAACAGGCTGTCCACGTCAATATCTGCATAGCACTGAGAACAGAAGCCCTCGATAACTGCGCCATTGTTGATCTGTACAGACCGGGACTTGATATTGCCGACAATGACCGCGGAAGTATCTACGACAACCGGGCCCTGCACATCAATATCACCTTTGACTGCGCCTGCGATCACTGCGGATGTCGCTGCAATATTTCCTACTACAACAGAGCCAAGCCCGATCTTAACCGTACCTGTGCTCATAATTTCCCCTTCAATTTTTGCTGCGTCTGAAAAGACTTCTGAAGATGAGCTGTTTCCTTTAATCGTGCCGGTAACCTCCAGCTTGCCGTTACACTGCACGTTTCCTTCTACGCGGCCGCTGATGCTGAATGATCCTGTCGTAGACAGATTTCCTTTGATTGTCGTACCCGTTGTAATAATCGATACCTCGTCTGTTACCTCCAGCGATTCCGTGGAAAGGTCGTCCTCCATCGTGACTGCTGCCATCTCCTTTGTCAATTCCTCGTTCATTGGTATTTCCTCCTTCATAGTTGTACTTGGTTTCCTATCATCAAAATTTTGCGTATTTTGCACTTTTGGCTCCGGCTGCTTCGGCTGCGGCTTTGGCTGTGGAACCGGCTTTGGCTGCCGCATGTTCGGCTGCGAGCGCTGCGGCTTCTCTTCGGCTTCCCGAAGCAGCGCGTCAAAATCAAACGGAAGGTCGTCCTTGTCCTTTGGCTCTTCCTTTTTCTCAGGCTCTAAAATGGTATCAAAACGGCTGATTGCCGCCTGAATGGACTCTTCCTTCTGCGCGGCCTTTGACGGCTGCGGCTTTGGCTGCTCCTTCACAGCAGGCTTTGGCTGTTCCTTGGCTGCCGGCTGCGGCTTTGGCTGTTCTTTGGCTGGCGGCGCAGCCTGAGGCTTCTTTACCGGTGCGGGCTGTTCCCTGGCTGGAGCCTTCGCCTGTTCCAATACTGGCTCTTCCGGCTGGATCTGCACATGCTTTACCGGCTCTTTTGCCTCTACATGCTCCAAAAGGCCGTCCAGCTTTGACAGTTCAGACTCAATGTCCAAGTCTCCGTCCAGAGTGTTCACCATCATCTCTGAAGAATCGTCCATTTCCTCTTCCATCTCAAAATCTTCCCCCGGCAGCAGCTCATTGACTGCCAGCGACAGATCATCCTTGAAATCCTTAAAAAAACTCATTTCTTACCTCCATTTATCCGTATGTAGTCATTCTTCCACACTTTCTGCCGAAACATGCTGGACAAGCGATGTATTTTCATCAATCGGCAAAATGCTTGCATCCATTTCCAGCAGCTTTTCAATAATTACCGGCAGCGCTTTGACCGTTTTGGACTTATTTTCCGCATCATGCATCAGAACAACCGACGTATGATACTTTACAACGTCTTTCATTACGTTGTCAACCATCTCTTTCGCCGTATAAGAATGAGAGGACGCATCTCCGCATTCTACATTCCAGTCAAAATAGGTGATCTTTCTTTCCTTTAATACGCGGATGAACTCTTTCATATCCAGCTTGCTGACCTGGTTGCTGCTCCCGCCCGGAAAGCGGTACAGCCTGCATGTGATGCCTGCCGCGTCAAAAATCCGGCTTTGAATCTGCTCCAAATCCTGTTCAAACGTATCGACCGACGCATAAATCTCATCGTATTTATGGCTATAGGAATGCATTCCGATCGTATGCCCGCGCTTTGCGATCTCCTGATAGAGCTTCAGCGAAGCCTCGTCCTGCCTGCCCGTCAGAAAAAACGTCGCTTTCACGCCGTATCGGTCGAGAATCTTTAATATTTTTTCTGTATTCTTGCTCGGCCCGTCATCAAAAGTCAGATAAACCTTGCGTTCTTCCTGCACCTTCTCTTTTTGATCCGTCTTTTTTTCTGTGCTTTTTGAATCCCCCTTGTCTGTATCTGTCTTTTTTGTCGTATCCGGCGCCTTTACCGACAGCACGGCTTTTTCTGAACTGCTTGCCGCTGCTTCTCCTGTCACGGATTCGTATTTTTTATCCGTATTCGGCATATGGTTTTCCTGCTGGTCAACCTGCTGGCTGCGGATCGTATTTTCTGTAATAATATCGATCTGTTCTTGCAGTGAATGGACTTTCGCGATTAAAGTAACGGAAATCAGCATCAGTGCCAGCATCCACGTAATCAACAGCCAGAGCAGCCCCGTCTTCATACGCTTCACCCGTTTTTTGCGTTCAAGGCGGTCATTCAACCCTTCATTTTTATCACTCATTCAATTATCCCAGCCCCCTGGTCATTATTATCCAAACCATTGTATCATATTTGCTTCCCGATGAATACGATTTTTTTGCGTTGTATTGTTGTTTTTTTAAGAGATAGTATTGTGATTGTTCTGTCTATTTGTTTAATCGTTTGTTGTTTTCTGTGTTTTTGAATATTTGTCTGAAAATTTGGAGGACAGAATCCAACAAAATTTTAAATGGATGCTTCACTGCCTTATCTTTTTTGATTTGTGTTGGTGTTTTGGAAGTGTTCGTTCGGCTGTGCTGCAACAACAGTATAGCACTGTTTTTGTTGCTTGTCATTATGAAATATTTTCTTTTTTCCTATTATATTTATTGTATATCGGGTAGTTTTTCCGGGAGCGGGGATGGTGTTTTGTTCTTTTTTTAGGTTTGGGGGTTTGGCGAACGGACGCTGGGAGAGGGGATTGACACGCCCTGGCTGCGTCCGTTCCAGAAGGTTAAGAAGCTCTAGGCATCCTGCGGGAAGCTGTGGCACCGTCCGGGCGCGGCACCTAGTTCGCCCTGGCGTTCCGCCAGCAGCTAAAGGTGCCGCTTGGCTTCGCCCCTGCTTTAGTTCAGCAGGATGCCAAGTGCTTCTAAACCTTCTTCCAAGGCCCAGCCAGGGCGTGTCAATCTCCTCTCCCGGCTGGTTTTCGCAAATTCTACGAAAAAATATCGGTACATTGTGTGCAGTCGTGTTTCTGGAAACTCTTGTTTTTTAGAAGTAATGGTCAGATTTTAGGCTGCTTGTCATTGTTGTTTCTGGATGCAAGCAATCCCTCTCCCGGCTGGTTTTCGCATATTCTGCGAAAAAATATCGGTACATTGTGTGCAACCGTGTTTCTGGAGATTCTTGTTTTTTAGAAGTAATGGTCAGATTTTAGGCTGCTTGTCATTGTTGGTTCTGGATACAAGGCTTGCTGCCTGTATGCCGTAGTTGATGTAGAGTCCTCGGAGATCAGTCAGCAAAAGGAGAAACATAAGCTGAACTGGCTTCCAATTTCCTTCCTGCGTCTGCCGCTCCCAATCTCTGGATAAGACAAGCCCAAAGCCAACTTGAAAAAAGCCATATAGGACTCGTAGCCGTTCAGGAACAAATCATGGCTTACCACAGGCATTAACGCACATAAACAAGCAACTGCCAACAACGCTCCCTGCTGCACAATGTACCGCAATTTTTTGTAAAACATGCGAAAACCAGCCGGGAGAGGGGATTGGCACGCCCTGGCTGCGGACTTGGAAGAAGGTTTAGAAGCCCTTAGCATCCTGCTGAACCAAAGCAGGGGCGAA
>CAMUPC010000014.1 GCA_947090545.1 uncultured Eubacterium sp.
GGCGAACTAGGTGCCGCGCCCGGACGGTGCCTCAGCGTAAACGCAGGATGCTTAGCGCTTCTTAACCTTCTGGAACGGACGCAGCCAGGGCGTGCCAATCCCCTCTCCCAGCGTCCCATATCCAAAATCCCCAACAAGAAACATACAACAAAAAACCCCCTAGGCAGCGAATCCCCCCCAGGTTCCCAGCCTAATTTTTTTGCATTCCATCCCCACAAGTCCACAATTACTTCCACCAGTAAATATCTATTCCCACATACCTATGCTATAACAATATCTGACATTTCAGTCATAGATTCTCACAACCGTAGCCGTTAAAAACAAACCATCCAGCACCCCACTGCCAGGTAATTTCTTAACGCTGCCACAGGAATAGAAAAATGTGCAAAAACACCATAAATACAAGCAAAAACAAAAAAATTACCCAGCTATTTAAAATCTACTCCCCAGATAATGGCGGCGGCATTGCAAACGTCATGGAAAGCATTGCCGAAGGATTTTTGCACTGCCGCCAGGAGATCATTGTCTGTCAGGATACCTGGCTGAAAAAGAGTGCAGATGACACATATCACGGCATCCCGGTACGCAGAAGCAGACAGCTTTTTACAATTGCATCAACGCCGGTCTCGCTCCAGTTTCTGCTTGATGTGAAAAAGCGGACAAAGGACAGCGGCATTGTGATCTGCCACTTCCCTTATCCAATGATCGACCTTGCCATTCTGCTTGGATGGTATCACGGCAAACTGGTCGTATGGTGGCACTGCGGGATAGAAACGTACAGGCGGCTCGTTCCGTTTTATCGTCCGCTTGTGATGCATACGCTGAAAAAGGCAGACCGCATCCTGGTTTCTTCCAAAGGAAACCTGATGCACAGCGCCATGCTGCGCCCGTTTCGCGGCAAATGCACGGTGATTCCGTTTTCTGTCAGCGACGGATATTTGCGAAGGGGAAGAGCTTATGTGAAAAGCCGGAGGGATGCGGAAAAGCGGGAGGAAAAGCCGGAGCAGAAAAAGAAAGAAATCAGCATCTTGTTTATTGGGCGGCTTGTCTGGTATAAGGGATGCGATGTACTGATCAAAGCTTTTGCAAGGATGAAGGAAAAAAACTGCCGGCTGGTTTTGGTCGGCGGCGGGCCGCTGGAGCAGGAGCTGAAAGCGCTTGCGGGGCGCCTTGCGCCGGGGCGGGTAGAATTTGCCGGGCGGATATCGGAGGAAGAAAAGATGGGCAGGCTGGAAGCGTGTGATTTTCTTGTACTGCCTTCGGTGTCTCAGGCGGAAGCGTTTGGGCTGGTGCAAATCGAAGCGATGGCTTTTGGAAAGCCTGTGATTAATACAAGGCTGCCGGGCGGGGTGCCGTATGTGAGCGTGCACGGCGTGACCGGCAGGACGGTGCGTGCCGGGCAGGTGGGAGAGCTTGCGGATGCGATGGATTTGCTGGCACGGGATGATAAGATGCGCAGGGAGTATGGGCAGAATGCGTGGGAGAGGGTGAACCAGGAGTATACGAGAGAGGTTATGGCGGCGAGGTATGAAAAGGTGTTTGGGGAATTATGAAGATAGCGTTTTTTGGACAACTGCTTTGCGAAGCGCAGAAAACAGGAATTGCCTGGAGCGCGCACAATCTGATTCTGGAGCTGGTAAAAATACCGGGGTTTGAATGCGTGGTGCAGTATTTTTCGTTTCCGGGCGGAGAGGAAAAGCTGCGGGAGCTGAAAAAATATGAGGATGCCGGATGCAGGCTGGAGCCGTGCGGATGGTTTCATTTTGTATGGTATAAGCTGCTGTGTGCCCTGTTTCCGGTTCCTTATAGGATCTTTTTCCGGTCGGCGCAGGATATTACACAGTGTTTTAATTTTACCGCGCCGTTTGGGGCGTATGGAAAGTGCCTTACGGTCGTTCATGATATGGCTTACCTTGCCTGCCCGCATACCGTCCGCAGGAAAACGAGAGTCTGGCTGCGCGCAAGCATGAAGCGCTCCTGTCATTATGCGGACCATATTATTACCGTATCTGAGTTCAGCAAGCAGGAAATCATACGCTATCTGCATGTGAAACCGGAACGGATTACCGTTGTGCCAAATGCGGTAGACCATACGCGGTATCATCCGTTTTATTCCAAAGAACAGATCCGTGACGCGGCGCGTGCCTATGGCATTCGGGGAAACTATTTCTTATATCTTGGCACCATCGAGCCGCGCAAAAACCTGGAAACGCTGATTGGTGCTTACGCAAAGCTGTGCATGAAAAAAGAAGAAGTGCCCAAGCTCGTGATTGCGGGCGGCAGAGGGTGGATGTGCGGCAGCATCTATCAAAAAGCAGAGCAGGCGCGGCTTGGAAACCGTATTTTATTTACCGGATATATTGCACAGGAGCACAGCCCTTTGCTGATGTGCGGGGCACAGGCGTTTGTGTTTCCGTCTGCCTATGAGGGGTTTGGAATGCCGCCGCTTGAAGCGATGGCGTGCGGAACGCCGGTGATTGTGTCCAATACGACAGCGCTGCCGGAGGTTGTCGGGGACGCGGGGATTTTGACAGATCCAAAAAGTGAGGAAGCGCTTTGCCTTGCTATGGAAAAAATACTGGAAAACGAAGCGTTCAGAGATAATTTGCGGACGCTTGGGCTGCGCAGGGCAGGCGGCTTTACGTGGGAAAAATCAGCGGAAAAGCTGGCAGAGGTATATCAAAAACTGTCCATGCCCGGCGGAAAGGGGATCGTGGAATGATAAGAATGCTGCTGCGTGCGGCGGATGCGGCAAAGCCGATACTCGTTAAAATGATTCCCCGAAAGCTGCTGCGCAAATGGAAAAAGCGGGCGTCAGAAGCCAATTTTTGCAGGATCAGTCAAAACCGTATTCCTTTTGCAGCAGGGCACGACGCAAAGGGAGTCAATCTTATCGGAAATATCCGGTTAGAGGCAGGGCTTGGCAAAAGCTGCCGTCTTGTGGCGTCTGTCTTAGTCCAGGCAGGGATAGCGCTGGATCTTTACCCATATGAGCAGCCGGGCGCGGATAATACGAAAGATCACTCATGGGATCACCGGATATCCGACAGGCTGCATTACCAGGTAAATCTGATCCACATTAATCCTACGGAGCTTGCGGGCGCCTTTTCGGTGATTCCTCCGTCGGTATGGAATTACCGGTATCAGATCGTGTTCTGGCTCTGGGAGCTGGAAGAAGTGCCGGATACCTGGCAGATGTATGTTTCATGTGCAGATGAGATTTGGGCGCCTTCTGCATTTGTCTGTCAGGCAATCCGCAGAAAAACGGCGCTTCCGGTAAAGCATATGCCGTATTATGCAGAAGCGCAGATGCACACAAGCTATCAGAGAGAGCATTTCAGGCTGCCGCAAAACCAGTTTTTATTTCTTGTAATGTATGACAGCTATAGCTGCGCGGAACGGAAAAACCCGCAGGCAGTGTTTCGGGCGTTTCGGGAAGCGTTTGCAAAAGAAAACCGGGAGGTAGGGCTGGTCATTAAGATCGGGCATCCAACCGAAAAGGATGAGGCATGGATTGCGGATATTTTGGAAGGGTACGATAACCTGTATCTGATTCGGGATTTATTGGACAGTGACGAAGTATACAGCCTGATCCAGTGTGTGGACGTGATGGTGTCTTTGCACCGTGCCGAAGGCTTTGGGCTTGTGATGGCGGAAGCAATGCTTCTTGGAACGCCTGTGATAGCGACAAACTGGTCGGCGAATACAGAATTTATGGATGGGAACACCGCATGTATGGTAGATTATCGGCTGGTTACGATTGAAAAGGAGATCCCTCCGTTTCCGGCGGGAGGGCGCTGGGCAGAACCGGATATCCGGCAGGCAGCGGGCTATATGCGGAAATTATATACAGACAGGCAGTTTTGCAGAGAGCTGTCAGAGCGCGCAAAAGAACATGTCAAAAAGGTGTTAAGTATGGAACGTGCGAAAAAACAGATGCTGGGCAGGCTGGAGGAGATTTGGCGGGAGCTGGAAAGGAAAACATGAAAGCGTTAAAAGATTTGTATGTGTACCGGCAGATGGTCTACAGCCTGGTGCGCAAGGAATTAAGAGGAAAATATAAAGGCTCGGTACTTGGATTTGCGTGGACATTTCTCAATCCGCTGCTCCAGCTTTTTGTGTATACGCTTGTTTTTTCTGTGATTATGCGGGCAAGCATTGAGCATTATTATATCTTTTTATTTGTGGCGCTTGTCCCGTGGATGTTTTTTCATTCTTCTGTCGTTGGGGGAAGCTCCAGCATTTTGGATGCAGGCGATATGGTAAAAAAGATTTATTTTCCGAGGGAAGTCTTACCGATCGCTTATGTAACAAGTGCGTTTGTAAATATGGCGCTGACGTTTCTCGTTGTATTTGCGGTCCTGATCCTGTCCGGGTTTGGAATCAGCCTGCGGGCGCTGCTTTGCCTGCCGGTTGTAATGCTGATCGAATATATTTTGGCGGTCGGATTTGCGCTGCTGTCCTCGGCGTGTTCCGTATACCTGCGGGATCTTGTCTATGTGCTGAATATCGTTACTATGGCATGGCAGTATTTAACTCCGGTGATGTACTCAGAAGAAATGATTCCCAAAGACCTGCTGCCGATCTGGAACCTGAATCCGATGACGCCGATTATCAGTGCCTACCGGTCTATTTTATACGACCAGCAAATACCGCAGTTGTCTACGCTTAGGCAGGCGTTTGTTCTGGGCATTGTATGTGTAGCGGCGGGATATTGGATCTTTCGCCGCCTACAGAGAGGATTTGCAGAGGAGCTATAGCAGGATATGGAACAACAATATGCAATCAACGTGCAGGATTTGGTAAAGAGCTTTAAAGTCTATCAGGATAGGACGTATTCTGTCAAAGACCGCCTGCTCTTTCGGAAAAATAAGTACGAAACGCACACGGTTATTAACGGTATCAGCTTCCAGGTAAAAAAAGGGGAAGCAATCGGGCTGATCGGCAGTAACGGATGCGGCAAAAGCACGACGCTAAAGCTGCTGACAAGAATTATCTATCCTGACAGCGGGAGCATCCAGATCCAAGGCAGAGTATCCAGCCTGCTGGAGCTTGGGGCAGGCTTTCACCCGGATATGACAGGCAGGGAAAATATTTATATTAACGCCGCGATTTTTGGGCTTTCCAGAAAAGAAATTGACAGGCGTATCCCGCAGATCATCCGTTTTTCTGAGCTGGAAGCATTTATCGACCATCCCGTCAGGACGTATTCTTCCGGGATGTATATGCGCCTTGCCTTTTCGGTGGCGATCCATGTGGATGCGGAGGTGCTTTTAATTGATGAGATTCTTGCCGTCGGCGACGTCAATTTTCAGCAAAAATGCTTTGACAAGCTAAAGAGCCTGAAAGAGCATAATACGACGATCGTGGTCGTTTCGCATTCTTTGGGACAGATTGAAGAGATCTGTGACCGGACGCTTTGGATCAGCCATGGCAAAGTGATCGAGGACGGGCGTCCGGCACAAGTGCATAAAAAATATCTGGCCGCGATGGAACAGGAACGAAAAATCAGAATGGAGCAGGAGAGAAAGTGAGCGACGATGGATCATCTACAGGAAGATATGGAGCTTTTACAGGATAATTTGCTGGAAATGCAGGCGCTTTGGGAATTGGCAGAACCAAAGGTAACAGTTCGCCAGGCAGGGATAAAATACCCGTTTGTATTGTGCAAAAAAGCGGCGCGGAAAATCATACGCTGGATGCTGCGCCCTTATTTTCAGCGTCAGGCGGCATTTAACGGGGCGGCGGTACGCGCTGTAGGAGATCTTCTGCGCATCCAGCATGAAATGCTTGTCCGGGAAGGGGAGGCAAAGGATATCCTTCCTAAGTCAGATGCGCCGCGGATTATACAGATTGTTGCGGGGCTGAATTACGGAGACGCAGTCGGAAATGATGTCATAGCCATTAAAAAGGCATTAAAAGCAAAAGGAATCGTTACAGAGATCTATGCAACAACCATTCATAAAAAAATACCCGCTGGCACGGCAAAATACAGCTACCGGCTGCCCGATCTGGAAAAAGACGATATTGTCATTTACCATTTTGCATCCGCAGACCCGCTGGCAGAGACAGTCCAAAAGCTTAAGTGCATCAAAGTGCTCCGCTATCACAATGTAACGCCGCCCGCATTTTTTCAAAAATACGACCGTACGGCGGCGCACAGCACCAGCCTTGGATTAAAGCAGATACGGGAAATGCGCCAGTCGTTTGACTATGTGATGACAGTCTCGGAATATAATAAAAAGGATTTGCGGCAGATGGGATACCGCTGCCCGATCTTTGTAGTGCCGATCTTGATTTCGTTTGCGGATTATGCAAAGAAACCGTCGGCAAAGGTTATAAAAACATACAGCGACGGAGTCAAAAATCTGATCTTTGTCGGAAGAATTGCGCCAAATAAAAAGATCGAGGATGTGATTGCGGCATACGACTATTATCATAAAAATGCAGACGCCAATACACGCCTGATCATCGTTGGCTCCTATCAGGAAAAGAACCGGTATTATCGATACCTGCAAAGCCTGGTACGCAGGCTCAAAGCGGAAAATGTCATATTTACCGGGCATATCGCATTTGAAGAGATTCTTGGATATTACCGCGCCGCGGATGTTTTTTTATGTATGAGCGAGCACGAGGGATTTTGCGTGCCGTTAGTAGAAGCAATGTATTTCGGCGTGCCGGTAGTCGCCTATGCAGGCACAGCAGTACCGGAGACTTTGGCTGGCTGCGGAGTGCTGCTGGAACATAAGGCGCCCGAGTATGTGGCGAAAGCGCTTGGATGCGTGCTGCACGATGAAAAGAAGCGGGAAGCCATTATAAAAAAAGAAGGAGAACGGCTGAAAGACTTCTCTGCGGAAGCAGTAGGAAAGCAGATGATCGAGGTGCTGGAGGAGATTGCAGGGAAAAGGAACGCAGGGTAAAGCAAGGAGGAAAAGAAGCATGGGATGGTATATGCTGTTGTTTCAGGCGTCATTAAAAATGAGAGATAGCAAAACAGGTAAAAAAGTGTACGACTTTTTGGAAAGTGCGGGAATACGCATATTGTACGCAGTGTATGAAAAAAACGGATTATGATAATACAATCCTGGCTTGCAAGAAGCCGGGATTTTTTAGTTTGCTGAAAATGGACAAATCTACAATTACTTCTTTCAGTGCATATATTCGCGCAAAAATCCATGTAATAATTACTTTCGGTATGGATACAAAAGCACTGATACGGGGGATCGGTATGGATATTTTTGATAAAAGCCTTTCCATTATTATGCCGGCTTATAACGAAGGGGCGTCGATTTACAGCAACTTAATGAAAACCGCAGAGACGGTAAGTACATTTCACCGAAACTTTGAGATTATTGCCGT
This sequence comes from uncultured Eubacterium sp., assembly GCA_947090545.1. Classification (GTDB taxonomy): domain Bacteria; phylum Bacillota; class Clostridia; order Lachnospirales; family Lachnospiraceae; genus Eubacterium_J. Next base: position 7,360 of record CAMUPC010000014.1, read on the forward strand.
CAACGACGGCAGTGAGGACCAGACGGAAGAGGAAATCAGGCGCGCTACAATGCAGGATGCGCGCATTGTACTGGTTAGCTATATGCCAAACGGCGGAAAAGGAAGAGCTGTGAAGGAGGGTGTTTTAAAGGCAAAGGGACACTACATTGCTTTTTTAGACGCTGATTTGGATTTGTCCCCGGCGCATCTTAAGGAATTTCTTGAAAAAATGGACGAGCTAAAAACGGAGGCAGTGATCGGTTCCAAGCTACATAAAGATTCTAAAGTGAATTACCCCAAAAGAAGAAAAATCATGAGTTTTGGGTATTATCTTATTTTAATGCTTTTGTTTCATCTGCCGGTCAAAGACACGCAGACAGGAATCAAGCTGTTTCGCGCGGACTGCCTGAAAAAGCTGATTTCAGGAGTAAAGAGCACCGGATTTGCCTATGACATAGAAATCCTGGCAAAGATTGCCGAACAGGGAGGCAGGATCGCGGAAATGCCGGTTGTATTGGAATTTCAAAGAAAAAACCATTGGGGACGTATCCGCGTCGGGGACGTCTGGCTGGTCGTTAGGGATACGATGGCATTGTATGCATCCATGAAAAGAAAGAGAACTGTTTTGAATGAAAAGACTACAGGAATTTGAAAAAAACAGCATGATTTTATTTGTTCTTTTAATGGGAGCAAATGGCTGCAATTATTTATTTCAAATCATAGCCGGCAACCTGATGGAAGTGGAGGATTATGGTGTTGTAAATACTATTTTAGGGCTGGTTGGAATCCTGGCAATTCCAACAACGATGGTTTCTATGGTATCTGCCCGTTATACAGCGATTTTCGCGGCGCAAAAAAATGAGGAGGGAATGATTTCTGCCTTGCATCTATTGCTTCGCTTTGTAATGACAGCGAGTGTTGTGCTGTTTCTTGCAGGTACGGCAGGAATGCGGAAAATAACGGATTTGTTTGGGCTGGAATTGCCGGGATTTGTAATAGGGGCGTTTATGATTGCTGTAGGAAATCTGTTCTTATCTGTTACTTCTGGAACCTTGCAGGGTTTAAAACAGTTTTTTCCGTATGGAATACAGACAATGCTGGCAGCAGTTGGAAAGCTGGTGTTAAGTGCCTGCTTCCTGTATTTGGGATGGCGTGTTTATGGAGTATTGGCCGCCATCTGCATTGGGACAGCAGCGGCGGCCTGTTACGGCGCCTTGCAGATAAAAGAACCTATGAGAAAAGCATTCTGCTATCACGGGGAACGTCCCGCAGATCTTAAGGAGCTGTGGAAATATGCATTCTCAGCAATGGTAACGCAAGGATGCGTGATTGCGGTTACAAACGGAGACGTCCTGCTGGTGAAAATGTATTTTACAGATGCAGTAACCGGAGTGTATGCATCGGCATCAGTCATCGGCAAGATATCCATGTACGTCTCTACAGCAATTGTAGCAGCGCTGTTTCCGATGGCAGTGGACAAAAATCAAAAAGGCGAAGATACGCTTCCGCTGTTTCAAAAAGCGCTGCTTTACGGCGGGTCGGCGTCCGCGGCAGCAGCTTTAGGGATGAGCCTGTTAGGAAACTATGTGATAGGGATCTTGTTTGGGGAACGGTACGCAAGAGCGGTTCCATATTTGCCATATGTCTGTCTGTTTATTGTGCCGCTTACGATCGTTACTATTTTTATGAACTATGTGCTTGCCATTGGCAAAGCGAAAGTGTTTGGAATCTCGATCGCTGTCGGAGCGGGAAGTATTTGCGGGTTCAGCGTATTGCTGCACAGAACGGTTGAACAGATGCTGACGATGTCTGGAATTATTTTAACGGGAGTATGTATCGTAAATATGATATGGCTGCTGTACAGCCGGAAACAGGCAGAGGTTTAGGAGTGAGACAAATGAGGTATCACGATTTGCTAAAAAGTGACAGCAGGGTTACGATCCTGGCTTTGTCGTGGAGAGATATCAAGTCACCGACAGCCGGAGGCGCGGAAGTGCATACGCATGAGATGTTAAAACGGATCGACCGTGCTTTCTACAGGGTGATCCATATCGCTGCAAGGTACGGCGGCGAGAAAGAGAGTGAGCTGATAGACGGCGTACAGTATCTGCGAAAAGGCAATCCGGCAAGTGTGATCTGGTATGCCTTTTCCTACTATCAGAGAAACAGAAAAAAGATTGACCTCGTGATCGACCAGTGCAATACGCATCGTTTTTTCACGCCGCTATGGGTGCCGCGGAAAAAAAGAATCTTTTATATCCATCAGCTAACAAGGGAAATCTGGGAGATCAATTTAAAGTTTCCATGGAGCAAGATTGGAAAATGGATGGAGAATGGGCTGCTGAAACTGAATCGGAGAGACTTTGTCATTACCGTTTCTGAATCTACGAAAGCAGAGCTGATAGCGTTGGGATACCATGCGGATAAAATTACGATAATTCCAAATGGGATCTCGTTTGTTCCGTGGCAGAAGGAGCAGTGGAAGGAAAAGGAACAGGTTCCTGCGTTTGTGTATGCTGGCAGATACGCGGCATATAAGGGAATCGGCATTGCGGTTGAAAGTATTGGGATTTTAAAGCGCAGGGGTATTCCGGCAAAGCTGTGGATCTTGGGGAAGGCAGATCGGGAATATATCAAAACGCATTTGCTTCCGGTTTGCAGAACTTATGGGATCAAGATGGGGAAACGAGACTCTGCGTCGGAGGTCATTATCTGGGGATATGTCTCTGAGCAGGAAAAGCTGGAGCTGTTAAGCCGTGCGAAAGCGCTGGTGTTTCCGTCTGTGCGGGAGGGATGGGGGATTCCCATTACCGAGGCAGGAGCGGTAGGGACGCCGAGTGTGGTATTTGATTCTCCTGGAGTACGGGATGCTGTGGATTGGGGGAATGCCGGGTATTTGTGCGGGTGTAATTCGGAGAGCTTGGCGGAGGAAATGGAACGGGTTTTGCAGGATGAGGTGTTGTATGAGCGCAAGAGGGAGAGGGCTTATGCTTTTTCTTGCCGGTTTTTGTGGGATGGGAATGAAGAGAAGATTCGGAAGTTTTTAAAACAGATAGGAAATTAGATTTTAAATAAAAAAGCAATGAGAAGAAACGCAGAGGTATTTTATATGAAACTGGTATCTGTCATAATACCTACTTATAATCGGGCACATATGCTGTGTGATTGTATAGATTCCGTTTTGAGAAGTACATATACAAATTTGGAAATAATTGTTGTAGACAACAAATCAACAGACCAAACGGTAGAGCTGGCAAGGAGTAAATACCAGGATATAACACAGGTTAGAATTGTAAAATTAAAGAAGAATATGATGGCAGCAGGCGGAAGAAACGCTGGTATTAAAAGAGCAAAGGGAGATTATCTGCTTTTTATTGATAATGATAATATTGTGTGCCCGGATATGATTCAGCGATTGGTAGAAGAAATGGAACAGGACGTTCATATTGGACTGGTTGGGCCTTTATCTATCGATAAATATAATAATGATAAAATCTGGCTTGCAAGCGGAGATTATAATTTTTTTACGTCTATGCCCAAAACATTATATTCGGGAAAAAAGGTTGAAGATGTTGCGCTGGACAAACATTATAAAACGTGTTACTCGCCCAATGTTATGATGGTGAGAAAAAATGTGATAGAAGCTGTTGGAGGATTTGCCAGGAATTATTATGCGATGTATGAAGAGGCTGATTTTGGATATCGGATAAAAAAGGCTGGTTTTCAAGCTTATATTGTTACAGATGCCAGAACATATCATTTGGGTACAGTAGGAGAAGGAGAACAGGAAAAGCTGCGTCACTTGGGGATAGGGTTTCCAGAGCGGGCATTTCATTTTGCCAAGAACAGAACAGTGTTTATGAAAAAATATGCCAGGTGGTATCATATGTTCAGTTACTATTTGGTTTTTATACACATATTTACAATTTATTATGTGTTTATGGCATTAAAATATGGGCGAAAAGATATTGCGGCTGCTCTGATACGAGGTACTGTGAGAGGAATATTGCAAAAAGTGGAAAAGGAAGTTAAAGTCCAGATATAAGCAGCTATTGATAAGGAGATTGGAATATTATTATGCCAAAAAAGAACAAAGTTTTATCAATATTATGTATTATGGCAATAGGCGTGCTGTTGTCTGGTTATTTTTACAGCCAGCTAATCGGCACAGAGGTTCCGATTCATTCTGATGATGCGGGTACGGCAACAGATATGCGGGATGTTATAGAAATGGGAACTGCTGGATGGAAGTATTGGATAAGGCCGTTGACAATGTTGAATCGATTGGTGTATATGCTGGCTGGGCCGAGTGAATTATTTTTGCAGGTTTTTTTTGCGCTTAAATATGGTATCTGCATTTCTTTGACCTTATATCTGGCTTTGTATTTCAAAAAAAAATTTATGTGGTGGCTACTGCCTTTTTTTATTTTCTTTTGTCTGCCGGGCAATTTCGGGACAGCGAGCATTCAGCCGTTAAAGTTTCATGTATGGACGCAAATGGTTCCGCTGATTTGTCTGGTATATATATTGGCAAAAGGAAATGATCTTCACCTTTTAAAGAAAAAAGATTTTTTGATGATTTTTTGCCTTTCTGTTTTTGGGCTTATTGAAAGGGATATTTTAGTTGTTGTAACTTGTTGGCTTCCATTGCTTTTATACGCTGTGATTTATGTATGGCAGAAAGGGGCGATAAAATGGTACAGAAATTGTATTCTTGCTTTCAGTATGCTGGCGCTTTTGTTCGGAAAAGCTTTTTTTTCTAATATAGAATACCAAGGCTATGGAGCAAGCCGGTTTATTGGCATCGAAGATTTGGGAAATAATCTTGTGGTAGGAATCACAGGATTTTTATCAATGTTTAATATAGATCTGATCGGAAGTAATGTATTGCAGTTTCAGACAATTATTTGCGGAATACGGCTTTTGGTGCTTGGCTATGCGCTTTGGTGCGTGGCAGACATGATCCGTGGCATATTTGTGTCGAAGATAGAAAATGTTGATATGGTAAATGCTATACTCGCTATAAGTGTTGTGGTTTTATTAGTGGTATATCTTTTTGGAGGGATGCGGGAGGACGCAATATCGATTCGCTATATGGCGTATTCCTATTATGCCCTTTTGGTAGTGTCATGCAGAAAAGCTTGTGAACGATGGGATCAAGAACAATTTCTGATTGGAAGGAATCGATATCGTGTGAATGTGTTATCCTGCTTTTTTGTAATATGTATCGCTGTAACGATGAATAGAGTTTCCTTTCAAAGAGAAGAAAATGACGCAGACCGTCTGGCAGAACAAATACAAAAAATGGATCATATAGAATGCGGCATGGGTTCTTTCTGGACAGCAGGGGTTACGAGCTGCCTGACGAATTATGAAACGGAAGTACAGGCTGGTGAGCGAAATCTTCATGGCAGGATTGTTCCGTATTTAAGCAAGTGGGATTCCTATTGCAGCGGAAACCGATTTTATAATTTTTTTCTTGAGGATTGTGAACGCGGAGATTTTGGGATTACAGCAAAAAATCTGCTTGATCATTATGGGATCTATCAGGAAAAGTATGAGCTGGACAATGCAAATGTCTATGTCTATGACTATGACATAAGAACGGCACCTTTGATTATTCACACAGGCAGCAGAGGATATTTTGAAAATTATGATGATCTGATCATCGAAAATAATTCTATACAATTAAAACAAAATAAGTACATTGAACTGGGAAATTTATATGTGTCAGTTGGAAAAATTCGCATGTCCGTGTACGGAAAACTTGCAGAAAATGCTTTGGCAGTAGACCTTGGCGAATCTGCCCATATTCAGATGGCAGAAAAGACGAAGAATAAGGCTGTTTATGAAATTACGGCTGATAAGTTATATGAAAATCTAAAAATAAAGATCTTTAATAAGAGCACCGATGCCTGTGAGATAAAAACGATTACTATGGAACGGCTGCAAAACAGCATATCATTGCCAAATGATAAAAAGCAGACATTAGAGCTGATGCCTGGATATTATATTTTTGGAATAGAAGGAGAACAAGTTAAAAATTCAACAATGCTTTTTGAAGCAAATGGAGAAGAGTGCTATGCAGAAAGGATCAATCATGGAACCAATAAAGTTGCATATGGCATTCAGGTGCCAAAGCAGGAGAAAGTAAACGTTGTGATAGAGAAGAAAGGAACGGTCTCAGAAGTATATTATCAAAATGAGATAAGAAGCTCCTTTGACCATCCGAATAAAAAAATCTATACCATTAATGATGGAATCCAGGTAAAAAAAGCAACAGGATTATTGTATGGCCCATACGACAGCTTGGAGCCGGGAATCTATGAAGTGGATATTTATGGAAACAATTTGGAAAACGCAGAGATACGATTTACCTGTGATGGCGGAACGCCACTGGAACATGCGATGCTTATTCAAAAAGATCAGGATCACTTGTTATACAGGATACAACTTGATGAGAATAAAGAATTGTTTGAAGTACTGATATCAGGCAGTGGCAATAAAGACTGCAAAGTTTATTATTATACATTGACATCCGTGGAAAAAGATTCGCTGAAAATGGTAGACCTGATTTATGATTGTTATGATCCCAGCATACATACTTCTTCTGAAAACAAAAAAGAAAATGAAGTTTTGCTGCAAAAAAATGATGTTTGCTATGGGCCTTATATCAATCTGCCAGCAGGAAACTATCGGCTTGAATTATTTGGCAGCAATTTGGCAGACGCTGAAGTTGCGGTTACATATCAAAATGGTGAGCAGACAGTTCATAATTTAAAGAAACATAATCGTACGGCAACAAAATCCGAGATGGAATTTGTATTAGAGGAGTCAGCAGAAAATATCGAAGTAGTGATTCGGAATAATCAGGATCATGCTGTTTCTATCAAATCTTATAATATTCAATCTTGGGAATAGGTATGTGAGGAACAAGTGATGAAGTTATTAATTACAGGTGGAATGGGGTATATTGGACAGTATTTGGTTCAGCTTTTTAAAGAATTTGGATATGAGGTTTATTATACCAGCCGCAAGCAAAAGGATATCAATGATGGAAATGTACGTTACCTGAATCTGAATGACGAAAATTCTTTTGCGGATTTGTGCAGAGGAATGGATGTGGTCATACATACGGCAACGATGGATGAAAGAAAGATAAAAGGAAACGAAAAAGCTGCTCTGCTAACAAATGCATATGGTACAAGACAACTGTACTTGGATGCAGTAAATTGCAAAGTAAAAAAATTTATCTATTTTTCTACGTTTCATGTATACGGATGCCAGAATGGAACAATAGATGAACATACAGTTCCCAATCCAGTCAGTGACTATGGGCTGACTCATTACTTTGCGGAACAGTATTTGCGGCAGTTGTCCAAACAGTCTGAGTGCAGCGTTGATATTATTCGTTTAACAAATGGGGTTGGGATGCCATTAGGAAATATAGACCGATGGTATTTGGCACTGAATGATTTTTGCAGAGCTGCGTTGGAAAATCAAAGAATACAGATGAAATCAAACGGGCTGTCAATGCGGGATTTTATAGCGATTCAGGATGTAGTAAACGCGGTAAAGATCTTGATAGAAAGACAAGATACAGGAAAATTTGAAGTATTTAATGTTAGTATGCAGCATTCGGTCAGTATAAAGGAAGCTGCAAAAATGGTAGCAAATATATATGAAAAAAGATATGAAAAAAAATGTGAACTATTGATTCCAGATTGTACAAAGGATCGGCAGAATACAGCAGGAACATTAAAAGTAGTTTCAAAAAAGATTCGCGAACTTGGATGGGAGCCAACAGCAACATTAGAAGATACGATCAATGATATTTTTTCGCAGATAGAAAAAACAAATGAGGAGTAGCACAATGATAAAAAATTTTCAGATTCAAAAGACAGATTTGACGGGCGCAATATTAATCGCACCATTTGTTGCAGAAGATGAACGCGGAAGTTTTATTAAAGACTATTCCTGTGAGTTATTAGAGCAGCATCATATTTCGCATAACCTGAAAGAAGTATTTTATACAGAATCACATAAAGGTGTCATCAGGGCGATTCATTTTCAGAGGGTAAAAGAACAGGCAAAACTTGTCAGGTGCGTATATGGGCATGTATACGATGTTATCGTAGACTTAAGGCCGGAGTCAGATACATTTGGCAGATGGCAGGGATTTCATCTAACAGGAAAGAATCATTTAGAGATCTTGGTTCCAGAACATTTTGGGCATGGGTATCTGGTAATACAGGATGCAATTGTTTCTTATAAATGTGCCGAAAGATTTTATGGAGAATATGACGATGGGATTCGATGGGATGATACCGATATTGCGGTCAACTGGCCGTTAGAGTTGGTAGATCATCAAATTATATTGTCAGATAAGGATAAAAAATTGCAGTCGTTTAAAGAATTTCGTCAGAAGTATTGTTGGTAAGCATTGTTAGGACCGAGTAGGAGGTACATATGAAGGTAGTTTTGCTGGCAGGAGGCTTTGGCACTCGTATTTGTGAAGAAAGCTATTTAAAGCCAAAACCTATGATTGAACTTGGCGGATATCCTATTTTATGGCACATCATGAAGTATTATTCATTTTATGGTTATCATGAATTTATTATCTGTGCGGGGTATAAACAGCATGTGATTAAGGAATACTTTGCCAATTATTATCTTTACAGAAGTGATGTAACTTTTGATTTTGGGTTAAAAAATGAGATGATTATCCATGATAATACGTCTGAGCCATGGAAAGTTACGATTGTAGATACCGGATTAAATACAAAGACAGGCGGACGCATTAAAAGAATTCAAAAATATATTGGGGATGAGACATTTTTATTGACATACGGGGATGGAGTATGCGATGTCCCGGTAGACCGATTAATTGCATTTCACAAAAACCACGACGGTGTGGTTACGTTAACAGCTATTCAGCCAGGAGGAAGATTTGGAACGCTTGACATGCTGGCGAATGGAAAAATTAAGTCGTTTTCAGAAAAAAAGAAAGAGGACGGCGGGTGGATTAATGGTGGCTATATGGTCGTGGAACCTTCTGTTTTTGATATGATAGACGGAGATGATATTGTCTTTGAACGGGAGCCATTGGAATTATGTGCAGAAAAGAATTTATTAAATGCATATATTCACAACGGTTTTTGGCAGTGTATGGATACGCTGAGGGATAAAGAACTGCTGGAAAGGCTGATACAGGAACAAAGCGCTCCATGGATAAAATGGCAATAAGACGGGAGAGATAGGATGGATGAGAACGTAACGATATTGATGACTTCGTGTCAGGCATACAGCGATATACTTTATATTCATGACCAGTTATTTCAAAAATATTGGCATGACTGCCCATTTAAAAAAATACTTGTGGTAGATAAATATGATCAAAAAGTATTAGGAGAATCCTTTTATGATGAAGTGATCGAAGCTGGGGATGACGCAGAAGGGGATTGCAATGGCGTTCGGATTGTGCAAGGGCTCAGGCATATCAAAACACCGTATTTGATTTTGCTACAGGAAGATTTTCTATTATATGACCATGTGGATACAGCATTGATTCTAAATCTTGTAAAGCTTGCAAAAAAATATCATGCGGGAAATATCAGGTTTACAGTTGATCCCATAACAGAGGATCAATTTTCTGTAAAAGAAAACCTTCTCGAATATAAACGTGGTATGGCATATCGGTTATCTATGCAGGCAGGATTGTGGAAAACAAAATATTTGTATAAGATGTTCAGCAAATGCAAAAATGGGAGTGAATTTGAACGAAAAGGTTCGTTTGAGAGCGTCAAATATGAAGAACCAATTTTGGCGTGGGGGGGGGTAGCTTACCCATATATGAATGCCATTCAGAAAGGAAAATGGTTGCCGCATTGCGTAAATATTGTTCAATGGAATAAGCTGGCGCCGGATTTTCGCAGACATTCAGTAATGACAAACAAGGACAGGTTTCTGAATGAATTAAAAGGATATATCTTAAGTATCAATCCGCAGGCTGTAGTGAAAATTCAAAATCTGCTGAATTTTGGCAAAAAGTATTAGAGGTATCAAGCATATGAAAAAATATCCTACGATTACAGTTGCGCTGCCATGTTACAACAGGGCTGAAAATCTGGAACGGTTTCTAAAAAATATCAGACAGCAGACATATCCAAAAGAATGTCTGGAAATTATCATTGCGGATGGATGTTCAACAGACAATACGGTAGATATTGCCAAAAAGTATGGATGTAAAGTTATACAGGATCAGACGCCGGATATAGAAAAAAGAAGGAAAATTTCATTTGAAGCTGCAAAAGGTGAATATATTTTTATTGTAGATGATGATAATTTTTTTCCGAATCGGGACCTATTGCTCCATATGATGGATGCATTATTAGCCGAGGGAGCATATGCAGCCGAATGCGTGTGGCAATTTTACGATAGACAGGATTATCCGATGAACAGGTATTGTGCACTATTTGGATGTTATGATCCTGCTGCGTATTATCTGCATAGAAATGACCATATGCCCATTATTAGTAAAACATGGACATTAAATGGGACCGTGATCAAGGAAAATAACGATTTTTTTAAAGTGAGATTCAATCAGGATGAAGTGCCTACTATGGGCGGGCAGGGATTTCTCTGTAAAAAGGAATATCTATCAAGAGGAGTTTCTAAAGATGTAGTTATGCATATGGATATTTGTGCAAATTTAATTAAAGAAGGAAAAAATGAATTTCTTTTTATGAAGGATTACTTTGGGCATAATTGTGTAACAAGCAAGAAGCAGCTTATAAAGAAGCTAAGGAGAAATATTAAACGGTATCATAAAGAAAGCAGCCAAAGAACGATGGTTTATGAGATGGATAAATTAAAGATGATTCGGCTTGGGCTGGTTATGGGAACCTTTGTGGTACCACTTAAGGATGCCGTAAAAGGATATATGAAATTAGCTGATCCAGCATGGCTGATACACCCTGTTTTGTGTTTTCAGGTGGCTTGTTGCTACGCATGGAATACACTATTAAAAGCTGTCAAAAATAATGAGAGGTAGATTATGTTAGGTGTATTATTAGATCGAATAAGAGGAAATCATGTAGCGAATGAGATTATGACAATGCTTGGAAAGTTAGGGATGGATCGCTTTTTTTATATGCTGTTTTATAAATATTTTGAAAAACATCCTTCTGTGGCTATGAGAAACAGTTCTGCCTATTTTAACCGGCATGAGAAAGATATAGAAATGATAAAAGGATGGCTTGCAGATGAAAAATCAAAAAAAATCTGGGAACAAATGATCGAATTTCGCAAAACTATGAATTATAAATTACATCCTGGAAGAGAATTGCCTCAATATTTTGTAAAAGAAATTATTCAATTTAACCAAAACGAAAGATTTATAGATTGTGGAGGTTTTGATGGTGCAACGTCTTTAGAATTTATTCATAGCTTGAAAATTTTAGGGGGGGGGTATGAATCTATCGTTATCTTTGAACCGGATAAATTGAATGTTCGGTTAATTAAAGAAAAAACGACTGATAGAGACCATATTGTGCTCATTGAAAAAGGGCTTTGGAATAAACATGCAAATATAGGCTTTCGTGGGAGTGGAAATTCATCTTCAAAGGTCATAGAGTTAGATGAGAATTGTACAGATTTTTCAAGTACAGAGACAATAGAAGTTGTTGCAATGGATGATGTAGCAGAGTGTAAGGATGCAACATTTATTAAAATGGATTTAGAAGGTTCAGAGATGATGGCATTGAAAGGCGCAGAAAAAATAATTAAGAGAAATAAACCGAAACTTGCGGTTTGTATCTATCATTCAGATCAAGATATGCTGGAAATCATTCAATACATTCATAGTTTGGTGCCGGAATACAAATTGTTTGTGCGTCAACATGCGAACTCTTATAATGAAACAGTTCTGTATGCTGTAGTATAGGTAGTAAAATAGGTTTCTATCATGGAGAAAAAATGAAAAAGAATGTTCAGAAGAAAATCATATCTATATGCCTGTTTATGCTGGTTACAATCCTCGCATATGGATGGCGCTTAGGAACAGGCAGGGTGATTCATTCGGATGAATTAAGCGTCGTGTTTGCGGGAAAAGATATGCTAAGCAACGATCCATTTTTAAAAGGCTGGCACATGACTACAGGAGTATTTCTGCTGCCGACCCTGGAACTGGCAGTGTTGGTAAATATATTTGGTTATTCTGAAACATTGGTATACCTGGCTGCGGGAATCAATTACGCGCTTATGGTTTTATCAGGAATATGGATCGTCTGCCTGTATGCAAAAAAGTGGTCAGTAAAAAAAGCAGATAGCTATGCGGCAGCAGCATTGCTGATCTTGCTCGTACCAAGATCCGTAACATTGCTGAATGCAGGAACGCATGTGTTAAGCTATGCGGCAGCAATATTGTCGATTCTTTTTACTTACCGATTATCGGAAACCAGTACCGGAGCTTGGAAGAATGCAGTCTGGATATTTGTTTTGGGGCTATTGTCAGTGACAAATTCTATGTTTTTGTATACGGCATGTGTTCCTGTTTTGCTTGTCGGTATCCTATCTTCGTATGAGGACAGAAAGGAACACAAGATTTCGGGGCTTTTGTATTATGGAGCAGCATCCGTTATTTTGTATGCGGTTTTTCAGAAAGTATGGACGGGCATCCGCGGAGATCGATTGGGCGGGATTGATACGGTCTTTACTTCGAGAGAGGATATTTGGGATCATGTTGTGATTGGAATGTGTAATATTCTCGAAGTATTTGGGATTGATTTCTGGGGAGAGAAAGTGGTTTCTGTCAGTACATGCAGAGCTGGCGCAGGATTTTTAATTTTATCAAAGTTAACGTATGAAATCTACAGGTATCTGAAAATAAAAAAGAAACAAGACAGAGAGATTGTCTATTTATTTTTGGCGATGGGAATGGTTAATATAGCGGCATATATATTTTCGACTGTGCCTGCTTATTCCCCGGATGTGAATTTAATCCAGCCGTTTTTAATCGGTTTCACGCTGGCTGGTATTTTGGCATGGATGTATAATGATCGGGACAAGGAAGGGCATAGCGGCAGAAAATACAATGAAATTGTTTTGTGTGCGTTGTTTTTGTTTTTGCTTCTGTTTCCGGCTTTTACGTTTCATCAGCCGGATAATTCAAACAGGCGCAAGGCGGCTGAGTATTTACAAGAACAGGGATATCAAAAGGGATTTGCCGCTTATTGGGATGCAGCATCTGTGATGTATGCGTCGAAAGGAAAACTGGAAATAGAGCCAGTGATTGGCCATAATATCGTGGAGGTTACGGAGGATACAAGCCTGGTTGCCTATCGGTGGATGACAAGGAAGGAATGGGAACAGCAGGAAGGAAATTTTCTGATTGCTGATACGGAATCGGATATGCAGTATGCAATTAATGAAAACACGATTTTGCAGACATTCGGGCAGTATCAGGAGAAAAAGCAGTTTGGAGAGATTACGGTATATTTGTGGAATGAAAAGAAAAGACTGCCGGGATATAAGTGAGGACAAGCATGGAGAGAAAATTATCGATGGTGATACCATCCTATAACGAAGCAGATTCGCTGTATGAACTATATCAAACAATCTTAAAAAATGCAGACATTTGTATGGACGCGGGTTTGATTTCAGAGTTTGAACTTATTTTTGCCGACGATGGCTCCACGGATGCGTCGCCTTCTATTATGCGTGAACTTTGCAATCAGGACAGCAGGGTACATATGATAGTACTGAGAAAAAATTTTGGTAAAGCAGTGGCGTTAAATACGGCGTTTCGGAACGTAACCGGAGATATTATTATTACGATGGATGCGGATTTGCAGGATGATCCTGCTGAGATCCGGCGGTTTATTTGCAAATTAGATGAAGGCTTTGATCTTGTAAGCGGATGGAAAGTGAACAGGCTTGATCCTCTGGAAAAGCGGATTCCATCGAAATTGTTTAACAAAGTAACTGCAAAATTATCTGGGGTAAAGCTGCATGATTTTAACTGCGGATTGAAAGCATATCGGAAGGAAGTTGTGGACAGCCTGGATATTTACGGAGAGCTTCATAGATATATTCCCGTCTTGGCGTATAGGAATGGATATAAAATCGCGGAGATCCAAGTTCATCACCAGAGAAGAAAATTCGGCAAGTCAAAATATGGGATGGAACGGTATCTGAGAGGATTTTTTGATTTTCTTTCAGTATTGTTTCTTTCAAAATATGATGATAAACCAATGTATTTTTTCGGCAGGATTGGGATGGTTTTGTTTGGGACAGGCTTTGTTTTTTGCGCAGCGTTAACATTGGAATGGATGTGGGGGGGGTAATTGGAACACGCCCATTGCTGATGCTGGGCGTGATGCTGATATTGTTAGGCGTACAGTTTGCTTCGATCGGGCTGATTGGAAATATGCTTGTTGATTTGTCATACCGCAGCAGATATACAGAAAACCATGTGAAAGAAAAACGGTAAAAAATATCATGCGGGATGGGATACAGATGAAAGAGGTTTTTAGGAGAATATGCCAACGAGAAATGCTTGCATATTGTTTTTGGGGAGCAACAACAACAGCCGTAAACCTTCTGGTTTATATGGGGTTAAAATGTTTGATAGGATATCAATTTGCGAACCTGGCAGCGATTATAGCAGGAAAAGCGTATGCTTATATTGTGAATAAAAGGTTTGTGTTTCAAAGTGTTTGTGCAAACTGGAAGGTGCTGCTGCGTGAAATAGGAGCGTTTGTTTTAACCAGAGGGCTGACAGGAATCATTGATTTTGTGGGCGTGATTCTTTTGGTGGAATGGATGTGTGCAGGGCAAAATACAGCGAAGCTTTTTATGACAGGGCTGGTGATTATTATAAACTATTTTTTAGGAAAAAAGGTAGTGTTTTTAAACGGGGACAGAGGAAGAAAAGATGGAGTATCATTCAGGAAATTATGATAAATATACGTCGGCAAATGTGCTGAAAAAGTTAATGATAGGAAAATTTAATCAAAAGGTGATTGGACAATCATTGGACGTATTACGGGTTTTTAAAATATTTTGAGAAATTTTGCGGGTGGGGGGATTCATGCGGCTGTACTTTTTCTTATTACAGTGGTTACCTATCTGATGGCATATTTTATGAATCAATATGTTTCTTATAAAAAAGGAATTTTGACTGCGTCAGAACGCAGTGGGGTGGATATGCAGAGATAGCATATCGAGGAGAACGGTTTCTTTGCAGCGTATTATTTTGTTGTTTATTTTCTTATATCAATAAAGTTTTGATGGTAAAGCTGCTCGATCAGCCGTGGGATAATTATTATGAGACAGTTGGATTTTATGAACAACCAGAGGATTCTATGGATGTTATTTTTTTTGGAAGCAGAGTATCCTTTTGTGATATTAATCCAATGGAAATAATTAATGCTTACAGTAAATATGATAGGACGGTAGGATGTGCTATAAATTTATGGTATGTGTAACATATCGGATACATGAGGAAAGTTATATGAAAAAATTTTACAAATTTTTAACCGAATTAAGGCGGAATTATTTTAAGAACAGGATTTTAAAAAGGTATGCAAATACGCGTAATCCTGAAATCAGGGAGCTTATAGAAACAATCAGAAAAGAGAATGAGTTAAATATTTTTAATTATGATTTTTATAACAAATACAAAAACAAAAAGACAGAGGTACAGTATGATGAAGATTCCAAAATGTATTATGTTATAGAAAATGGCCGTCGGCTATATTTTAAGCGGAGTATGTGTGAAAAGGATGTGATTGAATATTACAGGGGAATTAGCGCAGAACAGGATGAAAAATCCCCTCATAGATATGTTTCGGATTCTGTTTGCCTAAAACAAGGTGATTGTGTGCTGGATTTGGGAGCAGCGGAAGGAAATTTTGTATTTCAAAATGTGGATAAAATCGCAAAGGCAGTTTTAGTTGAGTGTGACAAAGAGTGGGTGGAAGCTTTAAAAATGACATTTAAAAATTATAAACATATAAAGATCATAAACCAAAAAGTTTCTGGACATGCCCAAAATGGCTGTACGACATTGGATGAGTTAGGAGACAGGCATGGAGCGTTTGATTTTATCAAAATGGATCTTGAGGGAATGGAAGCTGCGGTTTTAGGGGGGGGCAGAATACATTAAAGCAAAAAAACAAATTGGCTGTTTGTACTTATCATAGACAGAAAGATTTTAGAGATATTTGCAGAATATTAAAAGAGAATGGTTACAGAATATCGCATTCGGACGGTTTTATGACTGTGTATTACTTTTGGGGATATTGTAAGCCGTATATACGCAGGGGGATTGTCAGGGCTAAGAAGGGTTAGGTGTTTGTGATAAAAGATTTACAATCGATTTAGGAAGGATTAATGAATACATTCATGAAGGGTATTTTTACAACGATTCTGTTTGCTGTTATTCCAATGCTGCTGGAAGCGTGTTTGATCTGTAGAAGAAAGATAGGTAAACGCGATAAAGCTATTCGCTGTGTTTTAACTTTGATCATAGTTCATTTTGTTGGAATTATTTTTTTGTTTTCTTACAAAAATTTGTGGACAGTATATGAATACATTTTAGTATATACGATTGCTTTAATTATAGTCACATTATTAATTTTGCCATTGATTTATATAGAATCTATAGATATAGATAAAATATTATTTATCTTTTGTCTGATCATTATATCGGTTGCCGTGTATTCGATTCTAACGTATGGGCAGACAGATATTCATTCAGATGTGGCAACAGCTACAAATTTGGCTCAATGCCAGGTTAGAAGCAGAAATATTTTTCCATATACATGGTGTTATGGAAATGGGGAAATATGGGTACTTGGATTAAACATATTTGTTATGCCTTTTTCTGTATTCATGCAAAATCAGAGTTTAGCGAGAATGCTTGGTTCTGTACTAATAACGATAGTGGCTTTAACGGCAATGTATTATCAAAGCCGAAAAATATTTCGTAATCATTCATGGCTGTTAAGCATACCACTGCTATTGGTTTTCTTGAGTGGTTCTTTGGATGCGGTTTTATATCAGGCTGCTTATATGGGGCAGGTTCTTTGGATTGCGCTAACCTGCACTATGGCAGATATGATGATACATGATAGACAGAAAAAAAACTCTGCTTTTTGCTTGGCAATATTGTTGATTTTGCTATGCATGGGAAGCATCAGGCAGATTGCGGAAAATACACTGCCTCTATGGGGCGCCTGCATGATTTTTTTATATGTTCGCAATAAAAATGAAGAAAAGCTGGAGGATTATAAAGAGGATTTCAAACGGGCTGTTTTTTTGTCATTATGGATACTTTTACCCTCATTTATTGGGTTTGGGATTTATAAAATTCTTTGCATTTCTCGCTCAGTTATTGATACGGGCGAGAATGAGCTACAGTTTGTAATGTCCTTGAGTGAGTGTTGGAACAATATAATTGCTGTTTTTATTCATTTTTTTGGAGATTTTGGGTTTGCAGGAGGCGTTAAATTAATTTCCATAGATGGAATTAGAAATTTGATTTTAATAATTTTTTGTACATTGATTGTATTTATTGTACCAGTCTTACAGTATAGAAAAATAAAAGAGGAAAATGATCATGTTGTTTTCTTTTATATTTTTGGGTTGCTGCACAATTTAATTATGTTAGTTGTTGCGATTTTTTGCGGCAAAACAGAAGGAAGATATCTGCTTACCTGTATTTTTGTAAATATTATCATCGCATCACAGTATGTGACAAAACATTGGCTGAGAAAAGGTGATTTGCAAAAAAATGTGGTAGCAGCTTGCTTTATAGCAGCATCTTTCATTCAGTGTATTGCATTGTTAAAACAGAGTGCGGGATGGCAGGAAATTGTAGCAGGACGAAAGGCTTTTTCTCAGGAATTGACGAAACATGATTTGCGAAAAGGATATGCTTCCTATTGGTATGCTTATGCAAATGAAGTGTATTCGGATATGGAACTGCGAATCGGCGGCATTCATATCAATGAAAATGGTATCGTACCGTATTATTGGCTGGTTGATTCTGATGTATTTCATGCGGAAGATGAAAATACTTTTTTATTGTTGACCCAGGAAGAAAAAAATGTAATTGATGGTAATATCCAAACGTTATTCGGAAATCCAATAGAAGAGTTTTCGATTGGAGAGATGTATGTTTATGTTTTTGATTATGACATTATAAAAAATGTAGGTTAACAATGAATAGACAGGAGAAAATCATGATAAATTTTAATGAACCTATTTTTTTAGAAAAAGCGTTAGTGTATGTGCGGGAAGCAATCAGCAATAAAAAACTCAGCGGTGATGGAGAATTTACAAAACGTTGTAACTATTGGCTTGCGTGCTGGAGCGGAATAAAAAATGTGTTTCTTACTACGTCATGTACACATGCTACGGAAATGGCGGCAATACTTTCAGAGATTCAGCCAGGAGATGAAGTTATTATGCCGTCCTATACTTTTGTATCAACGGCTGACGCGTTTGTATTGCGTGGGGCAAAAGTTAAGTTTGTGGATATTCGCCCTGATACGATGAATATAGATGAAAAGTTAATAGAACAGGCTGTTACAGGCCGTACAAAAGCCATTGTACCTGTTCATTATGCAGGTGTTAGCTGTGAAATGGATGCCATTATGAGTATAGCTAAAAAATATAACCTGATTGTGATAGAAGATGCGGCGCAGGGGGTAATGAGCACGTATAAAGGACAAGCTTTAGGAGCAATTGGGGATTATGGCTGTTACAGTTTTCACGAGACGAAAAACTATAGTATGGGAGAGGGCGGTGCTATCACGGTCAAAGATGAAAGTAAAGTGGAAATGGCAGAGGTTATCCGTGAAAAGGGAACGAATAGGAGTAAGTTTTTTCGCGGCCAGATAGATAAATATACATGGGTAGAAGCGGGTTCTTCCTATCTGCCAAGTGAGCTGAATGCTGCATATTTATGGGCACAGCTTGAAATAGCAAATGAAATCTTCAATAATCGTATGAAAACATGGAAGATGTATTATGATGGATTGGAGGAACTGTCAAAGTCAGAAAAGATTGAACTGCCTTATATCCCGAAAGAATGCACGCATAATGCACATATGTTTTATATAAAAACGAAAGATCTCGAAGAACGGACAAAATTGATTGCATATATGAATTCTAAAGGCATAAGGTTGGTTTTTCATTATGTGCCTCTTCATACAGCTCCGGCTGGAAGAAAGTATGGAGAATTTGTGGGAGCTGAGAGATATACAACGAAGGAGAGTGAACGAATTGTCCGTCTCCCGATTTATTATGGAATGAAAGAAATTGATACAGAGAGGGTCATAAGCAGTTTGTTTGATTTTTATAAAAATGAGCCTGGAACAAAGAAAAGATGAGTGGCAAAGTGGAGAAAAGCAAAATATCTAAAAGAATAAAAGCCTTTGCAGTGCTGCATTTCGTATTATTGCTTTATTCGATCGGTGGAATTAGTTCAAAACTGGCAGCGCAGAAACCATTTTTGTCAGCAGAATTTGTATGTTTATATGGAATCGTTCTTCTTATTTTAGTATTATACGCTTTTTTATGGCAGCAGGTTTTAAAAGAGCTGCCGCTTATTACTGCTTATGCGAATAAGGCGATTACTGTAGTATGGGGTTTGGCATGGGGAACAATTATTTTTGGAGAACAGATAACACCTTATAAGGCGTTGGGAGTTTTCTTGATTGTTGCAGGGATTTTTCTCGTGGTAAACAGTGAAGAAGAAAAGAAGGATAAAGAAGATGGCTATACATAAAGTTTTGTTTTTGGTCTCAGTATTTATATCTTCTGTATCTCAGATTATGTTAAAGACGAGTGCAGATGTACAATATGAAAAAAGAATTTCTGAATATTTGAATGTACGTGTAGTAACTGCGTATATGTTATTCTTTCTTTCTAGTTTTTTAACTATCATAGCTTATCAAAAAGTAGCATTATCCACAGGTTCTTTACTGGAAGCGACAGGTTATATTTGGGTAGCGGTGCTGGGACGTATTATTTTAAATGAACCTATAAACAAGATGAAATGTGCCGGATTAGCGTTGATTTTTTTAGGGATTGTTATTTCCGTATAGTCTTTGAAAGGGAATTGGCAGAAATGAAAGTTTCGTTTGTTGTTCCATGTTATTGTTCCGAAGCAACAATAAAAAATGTTGTTGCAGAAATTCAAAAGAAAATGTGTGTATTATCTGAATATACCTATGAAATAATTTTGGTGAACGATTTTTCGCCAGATGAAACATTTGAAGTAATTAAAGAATTATGTGATACAGATGACCGCATGATCGGTATTGATTTAGCAAAAAATTTTGGACAACATGCCGCATTAATGGCAGGATTTCAATATATTTCTGGTGATATCGTTGTTTGTCTGGATGATGATGGACAAACACCAGCAGATGAGGTGGAGAAACTTTTGTATCAGTTAGAAGATGGATATGATGTGGTTTATGCGTCCTATGAAAATAAACAGCATTCTCCGTTTCGTAATTTTGGAAGCTGGATAAACTCTAAGATGGCAGAAAGTATGCTTGGAAAACCTGATCATTTGTATATATCCAGTTATTTTGCAGCAAAACGATTTGTTATAGAGGAAATGAAGAACTATAAAAATCCTTATCCATATGTGATAGGGCTTGTATTGCGTACGTCTCAACATATCTGCAATGTGACTGTATCGCATAGAAAAAGGGAAGTTGGCCATTCGGGATATTCATTTCGCAAATTGTTTGCATTGTGGATCAATGGATTCACATCATTTTCAGTAAAGCCACTGCGGATAGCAACGATTAGTGGAATTTTTGTAGCGATAGCTGGATTTATTTATGCCGTTTGGACAATTGTTAAAAAAATAACGAATCCATATGTAGTAATTGGATGGAGTTCGACGGTATCTATTATTTTAATTATAGGCGGAATGATACTTTGTGTGTTAGGAATGATTGGAGAATACGTAGGACGTATTTACATCAGCATTAATAATTCACCACAGTTTGTCATAAGAGATCTTGTCTGTAATAAACAAAAATCTGTGAAAGTTCATCATTTGGAGGAGGAGAATGGAATTAGAGTGCGGTAATTTGATTCTTAGGCCTATTACATTGGAAGATACAGACAATATATTAACATGGAGAAATAAGCCGAGTGTGAAGAAGTTTTTTATTCATCAAAAAGACATCAGCAGGAAAGAACATATCAATTGGATGAAAACAAAAGTGGATACAGGCGATGTGATTCAATTTATTATAATAGAAAAGCAAAATGCGCATCCTATCGGATCAGTATACTTACAAAATATAGATCTGTTGAATAAAAAGGCAGAATTCGGGATATTTATAGGTGAAGATCATTTGACGAGCAGAGGATTTGGGGCAGCCGCAGCAGAATGCATGATAAAGTATGCATTTGATAAAATGGAATTGCACAAATTATACTTACGGGTATATGAAGATAATAGTAGAGCAATCTCAAGTTATTTAAAAGCTGGATTTAAAAAAGAGGCAGTGCTGAAGGATGATGTATATATTGATGGAAAATATAGAAATATTGTATTAATGGGTGTTCTAAATTCTAAATAATTGAAGCAATGGTTAAAGTTTTAATAATTTGAACAATTGCATTATTGAACATACAGAGTATGCTTTTATTAAAAAGTATACTCTGTATGTATTTTTATTCATTTTTAATTTTAATGGGAGAACTATTTCTGTGTATACTGTATTTTTAACAGTATTACGTTCCTTTCAATTGACTTCCATTCTCATGCAGATTATACTATAGAAAAAGAACCCACATACGAAAGAAGGCAAACATGTGGCAGCAAAAAATAAAGTAAAACCAGACATTATCCTAAAGGATTTTTGGCGCGACAACGAGCGTTTTGCAGATTTATTTAACGGCGCATTATTCGGCGGAGAAAACGTATTAAAGCCGGATCTTTTACAGGAAGCAGATACAGATCTTTCCTCAGTTATAAAATTAGACAGCTATGCGCAGACGATTGGGCGTCTGCTGGATGTTGTCAAAAAGAGTGCGTACGGTGTGGATTTTGTCATTCTTGGCTTGGAAAACCAGATGAAGGTGCATTATGCCATGCCGCTTCGGAATATGACTGGCGATACGCTGATTTACCTCAAAGAATATGCGCAAAAGGTGAAGGAGAATAAAAAAGCAAAAGACTGGGACAGCAGTGATGAATTTCTGTCCGGGTTTCGCAAAGAGGACCGGCTGCATCCGGTCGTAACCTTGTGTGTATACTATGGAGAAAATGCATGGGACGGGCCGCTTACGCTGTTGGATATGCTGGATATGCAGGCGATGCCAGAGCAGCTTGCAGGAGTTGTCAATGATTATAAGCTGCATTTGGTGCAGGTGATCGAAAGTGACAAATGCAGCTTTCATAATCAGGAGGTGCATGATTTTTTTGAGATTTTGCGCAGCATTTACCAGAGGGATTATCAAAAGATCGAAGAAGTATACGGCAGTCGGGAGATCAGCGCGCAGCTTGGGCTGGTGATCGGCGCAGCGGCACAATCGGAGAGCCTGATAAACAAGGCTTTGCAAAGGGAAGGCGGTGGAATGAATATGTGTACAGCATTACAGGAATTGGAAAATAAAGGCAGAATCGAGGGCAGAAACGAAGGCAAAATCGAAGGAATTGTAAAAACATGCCTGGATTTTGGCGTACCGCAGGCAGTAGCAGAGGAGAAGCTGCAACAGGAATGCGGGTTAAATATAAAAGATGCCAGGCAATATGTAATAAAATATTATACAAATCTTTAGCAGCCTTGCCACAGCCGCAATTTTATGTTACGATATGGATTGCGAAAAAAGAAAAAGCAAAGGAAGAAAAGAATGCAGCAGGTCGGAAAAAGTATCTGGGACTGGATTGCCCGGACAGTTTTGGTTGTGTTAAAAGCCGTTTATCGAGTGCTGGGCAGGGAGCTGACGCAAGAGACAGTCTCTGGCTTTTTGCAGTTTGTGAAATTTGGCATCGTAGGCGTGAGCAATACGGTGATTTCTTATGTATTGTATATGGTGACCCTGTTTGGGTTAAAGCAGGCGGGGCTGATGCCAAAGACGGATTATTTGATGGCGCAGGGAGTTTCGTTTGTGCTCAGCGTGCTGTGGTCGTTTTACTGGAATCAGAAGGCGGTGTTTGTGTTAAAAGAGGGGCAGCACCGGTCGATGTGGAAGGCGTTGGTAAAGACGTATGTGTCCTATTCGTTTACGGGGCTGTTTTTGAATACGGCGCTGCTCGTTTTGTGGGTGCAGGCGCTGCATATTTCGGAGTTTATCGCGCCGTTGATTAATTTGGTTGTGAGCGTGCCGGTGAATTTTTTGATTAATAAATTTTGGGCGTTTAACTGATTTCAGGGAGATGGAGACGGTCTGCTTTCTGCTTTGGGGCAGATTGCGGACTGTAAATGAAGTTTATTTTTGTGCCAAAAATAATGCTTATGGTCAAGAAAAATGAGATTTTTTTGGAAATAACCGCATGGAATCAGATTTATAAAAGACAAAAGGTAAAGAGAGGTTAGATGTTATGAAAAAAACAGCATTGATTATGGCGGGCGGGCGCGGGGAGCGTTTCTGGCCGAAGAGCCGCAAGAGCCTGCCGAAACAGTTTTTGTCACTGACGGATGACGGCAGGACAATGATCCAGCTTACCGTAGAGCGCATCCGTCCGATCATTGAACTTGAGGATATTTATATTTCTACGAACCGGGCGTACCGGGGGCTGGTGATGGAGCAGCTTCCGGGGATTCCGCCGGAAAATATTTTGTGCGAGCCGGTTGGAAGGAATACGGCGCCGTGCATTGGGCTGGGTGCTGTGCATATGGCGAAAAAATATGAGGATGCGCTGATGATGGTATTGCCGTCGGATCATCTGATTAAATACAACCAGATGTTTTTAAATGCGTTAAAGGACGGATGCGGGGTTGCGGAAAAAGGGAAGAACCTGGTGACGATCGGGATTACGCCGGATTATCCAGAGACGGGATATGGCTATATTAAATTTTTGCCGCAGCAGACGGACGGAAATGCGTATGCGGTTGACCGCTTTGTGGAAAAGCCGGATATGGAGACGGCGAAGGAATATCTGGAATCTGAGGAATATTTGTGGAACAGCGGAATGTTTATTTGGAAGGTTTCTACGATTTTGGACAATATGAAGAGTATGCTGCCGAATCTGTATGAAGGGCTTTTAAGGATCGCGGAGGCGATCGGGACGGACAAGCAGGAAATGGTGCTGGAAAAGGTATTTCCTGAGCTGGAGTCGGTATCGATTGATTACGGCGTTATGGAAAAGGCGCAGAATATCTATATCCTGCCGGGCGTGTTCGGATGGGATGATGTTGGCTCCTGGCTTGCTGTGGAGCGGATTCAGAAGTCCAATGAGAGAGGAAACGTCGTAACGGGAAATATTATTACGATCAACAGTAAAAATAATATTATCCAGGGCGGGAAAAAGCTGATTGCGGCGGTCGGGCTGGAGAACCTGATTATCGTGGATACGGAAGACGCCACGTTAGTTTGTGACAAAGACAGTACGCCGGATATCAAGCTGGTGCTGGAAAATTTAAAGATCTGCAACCGGGAAGAGTATTTGTAAGAACGGTTTTGCCGGGTGCCGGGTATGTTTGGAAAGCTACCCGGCGCTCATAATTTCGGCAATTGCTTTTATAATCTGCACATAATGGGAGTAAGTGGCAGCGTCTTTTGTCTTTACTCCGTTTAATATATTGAGTAAAATCGGGTCGGACGGCCGTATAATATCCCAGAGCAGATAGTCGGCGCTGATCTCCAGCTCGCTGCACAGTGCAACGAACGTATCCATGCTCATAATGCGCGTTCCGCGTTCTATGTGTCCCATAAACGAAAGGCTGATATTGCATTTTTCAGAAAGCCTGTCCTGTGACCAGCCTTTTTCCAGGCGTGCGGCGCGTATCTTCTTGCCGATTTTCTGATAGTCCAGTTCTTCCATGTGTATTCCTCCAAATTTGCTGCAAATATGTACTGTAAGAATTATTTTCTATATAAATAGATACTAAAATTATATACGATCTGATAGATACTGCAAGCATTATTTGTGGACTGACAGTATATATTTTGCTTTTTCATCAAATAAAGTGCCGCTCTGTTCTTGACAGCAGTAGCGCATGGGGGTAAACTAAAATGAGGAAAGTTTAGGAAATTATTTTAAGGAAGGTTTGATAAAGATGGAAAAAAAGAATATGGACTGGGCAAACATTGGATTCAGCTATCGGAAAACGGATCAAAGATATGTGGCAAATTATAAAAACGGGGCATGGGAGGAAGGCAGGCTGATCGATGACGACATGATTACGATCAGTGAATGTGCATGTGTCTTGCAGTATGCGCAGACTTGTTTTGAAGGGCTGAAAGCTTATACGACGAAGGATGGCAGGATCGTGACCTTTCGCCCGGACCTGAATGCGGCGCGTATGGAGGATTCCTGCAAACGCCTGATGATGCCTGTATTTGCGCAGGACAAGTTTGTAGATGCGGTTGTGCAGACCGTAAAGGCAAACGCGGCGTACGTACCGCCATATGGCTCTGGAGCGACGCTGTATATCCGTCCATATATGTTTGGCAGCAATGCGGTAATCGGTGTAAAGCCTGCGGATGAGTACCAGTTCCGTATTTTTACCACTCCAGTCGGCCCCTATTTCCAGGGCGGTGTAAAGCCGCTGACGATCCGTGTCAGTGATTATGACCGTGCGGCGCCTCATGGCACCGGCAATATCAAAGCAGGCCTTAATTATGCGATGAGCCTGTATCCGATTGTGACGGCACATGAAGAAGGCTATGATGAAAATATGTACCTGGATGCAGGGACAAGAACCTATGTGGAAGAGACGGGCGGCGCGAATTTCCTGTTTGTCACAAAAGACAATACGATCGTAACGCCGATGTCTGACAGCATCCTGCCGTCGATTACAAGGCGTTCGCTGATGGTTGTCGCTGAGAAATACCTGAATATGAAGGTGGAGCAGAGAAAGGTAGCGCTGGAAGAAGTAAAGGATTTTGCAGAATGCGGGCTGTGCGGGACAGCAGCCGTGATTTCTCCGGTTGGAAAGATCGTAGACCATGGAAAAGAAATCTGCCTGCCAAGCGGCATGGAAAAAATGGGCCCTGTGACACAGAAGCTGTATGACACGCTCACAGGCATCCAGATGGGCCATATCGAAGCGCCAACAGGCTGGATTCAGGAAATTTGTTAGCATTTGTTTGATCATGATTCGATATCGAAGCGTACAGCTGCCAGGCTTTGCAAAAGCGCCCGGGCAGGATGTGCGCTTCAAAGTATTACAAAACGAGCGAAGTGATGCGATGAACGAGAATAATAAAAAGAATCAAAAAAGAAAGGCGTCCAGGCGTGCCCGTGAGCCGAAGTGGGATAAGCTGGACAATACCGCCCATTTATTCCCGGTAATTGCCGGCGACGATATGACCAATGTATACCGGATCAGTGTCGTATTAAAGGAGCCTGTGATCGGCGAAACGCTGCAAAGGGCATTGGATATGGTGCTGCCGAAGTTTGACGGATTTAACGTGCGTCTCAGGCAGGGCTTTTTTTGGTATTATTTTGAAGAAAATGGAAAACCGGCGCCGGAAGTGCTGGAAGAAGATACGTACCCCTGCCGTTATATTTTGCAGCACCGCAACAACAGCTACCTGTTTCGGGTCACTTATTATATGTGCAGGATTAACCTGGAAGTGTTTCATGTACTGACGGACGGCATGGGCGGGCTGAATTTTTTAAAAGAACTGACGTATCAGTATCTGCGCCTGTCGCATCCAAAGCTGCGCGAGCAGGAAGGGGATCGGCTGAGCATCGAGACTTCTTTAAACCGGGAGGACAGCTTTTTGCAGAATTATAAAAGGAGCCATGCGAGGAATTACCGCTCCAGCCGTGCGTTTATTATGAAAGCGCCAAGGCTTCGCGCGCAGGAATTTGGCGTTATGCACGGGTATTTGAATATACCGCAGCTCAAAAGGGTATGCGCCCGCCATGAGATGAGCATTAACGAGTATCTCGTAGCGCTTATCGTATGGAGCATTTATCAGGGATACCTGCATGGGGCGCCGGCAAAGCGCCCGATTCGGGCAGCAGTTCCAGTGAACCTGCGCCCTTATTTCGACTCGGTCACGACCAAAAACTTTTTTGTTATGGTATCGGCAGAGTTTCTGCCGGAAAAGGAGAACCATCCGTTTGAGGAAGTACTGCAAATCGTAAAGGACAGCCTGCGCAGCCAGATCAAAAAGGAAAACCTGGAGGATATTTTTTCCTATAACGTGTCAAACGAGAAAAACCTGGCAATGCGCGCCGTGCCTCTTGTGATCAAAAACCTGGCGATCCGGTCCGTCTACACGAAGTCGGCACTGGCAAATACAACAACAGTAACCAATATCGGAAACGTAAAGGTACGGGAGGCATACGAGCCTTATATCGAGATGTTTCATTCGTTTCTTGCCATGAGCAAAGGCCAGCTGCTGAAAGGCACGATCTGCTCTTACCAGGAAACGCTGGCATTTACATTCAGCTCCGTACTGGAAAAGCCAGTCGTACAGAAGATCTTTTTTCGCACACTGGCGGCTGAAGGGCTGGATGTGACCATAGAAAGCAACGGGGTGTACTATGAATAAATGTCTGCATTGCGGCGTAAAAATAGCCGACCAGACCGATGTCTGCCCACTCTGCCAATGCGTCGTGGAGCAAGAAGATGAACAGGCAGCAGTAGAACGGTATCC
Source organism: uncultured Eubacterium sp. (assembly GCA_947090545.1). Taxonomy (GTDB): domain Bacteria; phylum Bacillota; class Clostridia; order Lachnospirales; family Lachnospiraceae; genus Eubacterium_J. The sequence goes on from CAMUPC010000014.1 coordinate 35,161, forward strand.
CAATATCCGCCTGAAAGGGCGCAAGCTGGAACTTGTCTCCCGGATTGCCCTGTTTTTGGCGATTGTACTCGGCGCATTGGCGGTGATCTTAAATTATACAATGGACAGCGACAGGATGTGGAGCGTGATTGTGGTCGGCGTACTAGCCTATTTAATGCTGTTCTTATTTTATATCATCGCAAACGAACATGCCGGATACCGCAGCAAAGTAGTGATCGGCGTAGCGTGCGGCGCTGCCGACCTGGTAGTAATCGACTATGTGCTTGGATTTAAGCACTGGTCGGTAGATTACGCGATTCCACTGACACTGCTCGCGATGGACCTTATGATCATCGTAGTCATGTTTATCAATATCCGAAACTGGCAGAGCTACATGCTGTTTCAGATTGTAATGACAGTATGCAGCGGCATCTGTGTAATACTCAGCCTGTGCGGTGTAATCCGCCATCCGCTGATGAGTTATATTGCACTGGGGTTTTCGAGTGTGATGTTTCTAGCTACGTTTATTATTGGGGGAAGGCGTGCGAGAAATGAACTAAAAAGAAGGTTCCACGTTATGTAGTGGCTGGTGGGACGCCGGAGGAAGGGGAGCGGGGCTTGCCTCCTGTTCCTATTCCAGAATGTAAGGAGCCCTAAGCATTCTGCGGTTACGCTGTGGCACCGTCCGGGCGCGGCACCTAGTTCGCCCTGGCTTACAGCCAGCAGCTAAAGGTGCCGCTTGGCTTCGCCCCTGCGTTGTCGAGCAGAATGCTAAGGGCTCCTAACATTCCTCCAACGTCACAGGAGGCAAGCCCCGCTCCCCTTCCTCCGCCTGTTTTTCGCAAGCTCCAGTGCTCCATCCGGGCAGAAATTAGAGTTTATATTAGAGTTTATTACAGCCTGATTCACGCCATTGTTACGTTAATATTTCTAGTCGATGGAACCACATCGCCGTCGAAATTTTGCCTTGCACTGACGCAAATCGGACTGCACTAAACTCTAGTTTCTGCCCGGATGGAGCACTAGGTGAAGAACCAACCGAGCCATTTTATCCCATGACTATCCAGCAGAGTAGAAAGTAGGCTTCACGCCCTTTTTTATAACTTTGCATTCGCAAGCTCAAAAAAGACCAAACTGCACGCACCATTACTTTTGCAGAACATGCGAAAACCAGCCGGGAGAGGGGATTGGCACGCCCTGGCTGC
>CAMUPC010000015.1 GCA_947090545.1 uncultured Eubacterium sp.
GGCGAACTAGGTGCCGCGCCCGGACGGTGCCTCAGCGTAACCGCAGGATGCTTAGGGCTCCTTACATTTTGGAATTGGAACCAGAAGCCAGTCCCGCTCCCCTTCCTCCAGCGTCCCTCCCACCAAAAAATACAACTCTCGACCAAAATAAAACCATGACGATTATTACAAGTAACCAGGCTAAAGAACACTCAACAACCGAAAATAAACTATATCGGGTCGTAAACCCAATCAAGCAGTAAATACGTAACATAAAAATCCAACAATAGGAATAGAAAAGGAGTAAGCTATGCATACAGTAATTATGGCAGGCGGAAAAGGAACCCGAATCGCACAGGTACGTGCAGATATACCAAAACCGATGATGCCAGTCTTAGGAAAACCCATCCTGGAGCATCAGCTCGAAGTACTGAAACGGCAGGGCTACAAGGAGATTACGTTGGTAACCGGGCATTTGGGAGAGCAGATCAGGCAGTATTTCGGCACCGGGGAAACCTATGGCGTATCGATCCAATATATCGAGGAAGAGCAGCCGCTTGGTACAGCCGGGGCGCTTTTTTATCTGAAGGATCAGATCAAAGAGGATTTTCTTCTGTTAAATGGAGATATTATTTTTGATATCGATATTGACAGAATGCTTGCTTATCATAAACAAAAAGGCGGCATTGCTACGATCCTGACCCATCCGAACAGCCATCCGTACGACAGCGGGCTGGTGATCTGCGACCGAAATGGCAGGGTCACAAAGTGGCTGACAAAGGAAGAAGAACGTACATACTGCCGCAACAGTGTGAATGCGGGCGTTCATATTCTTTCGCCGGAGGTTTTTTCTTATTTTGCGGAACCTAAAAAGGTGGACTTAGACCGCGAGATCTTAAAAAAGCTGATTCCAGCCGGGCAGCTCTATGCCTATGCTTCGCCGGAATACATCAAAGATATGGGTACGCCGGAGCGTTATGCACAGGTGGAGCAGGACATGAAAAACGGCAAGGTCAGGATGAAAAACCTGCACGAAAAGCAGAAGGCGGTATTTTTGGACAGGGATGGGACGCTCAATGTCCACAAAGGCTTTATTACGAGAGCAGAACAAATTGAGTTGTGCGAGGGCGTAACAGAAGCAGTCAAAATCATTAACGACAGCGGGTATCTTGCCATTATTGTATCTAATCAGCCAGTGATTGCAAGGGGTGAGGCGGATTTTGCGGAAGTAGACCGGATGATGGACAAGATCGAAACGTTATTGGGAGAAGGCGGCGCTTATATCGACGATCGTTTTTACTGCCCGCACCACCCAAACGGCGGCTTTGCGGGGGAACGCGCGGAGTATAAGATCAAGTGTAGCTGCCGTAAGCCGGAACCGGGGCTTTTGTTGCAGGCGGCGGAAAAGTATCATATTGACTTAGAGAAATCGTATATGATCGGAGACAGCTACCGGGATGTCGGCGCAGGGAAGAATGCCGGATGCACTTCCTTTTTGCTGGATGACCAGGAAGGGAATGACTATGATTATAAAGACCTGCTGGCGTGTGTAAAGGATATTTTTGGTGGAAAATAAAGTGTGCTATTAGAATAATAGTGGAAAAAGCGTTGGTTTCCTTTGAGAAGGGAATGGATGTTACAATCAGCAGCAGTATGGTGTTCCGGCACTTTTCTGCTGCTGATTGTTTTAAAGATGAAACTCTTCTAAAAGCTTTTTTAAGTATTCTTTGTCTACAGATACTCTTTTTAAGTCCTCCAGCCGGTTTTCTGTAAGAAGTTTTTGGGTTAAAAACAAAATCTGTCCCTGACCGGCTTCTCGTCCTTCTGCTAAGCCAGCTTCCCGTCCTTCTTCAAAAGTATATTTCATATGTTGTTTTTCGTCATATTCTGTTAAAAACATAAGCAGCACCTCACTTCGGCTCTGAACCAGCAGGTCTTTTAAAATATCCTGCTGGATACAGGTGTCTATAGCAGTATTTACAGATCGTTCCAGTGAATAACCATGGTCCAGGTTCTGATTTACTTCATCTACAAATTTAGCATATTCCCATAATCTGTGGCATCGCTGCATCAATGCTTCATTGTGCCCCAGATTAATATTCAGCATTCGCACCCGGCATTCCAGTACAGGCGCTTCTCCATCCTGCAAAGGCGGAAAAAATGCATCGGAGAGTTTGAGTTCCATGTCGTCTGGCTGGTTGCCACGCCCATTATAAAACACAAGATACTGGGGTGCGGGCAGCACAATTCGTTTTTTGCCATACACATTCAGTTCGTATTTGCTCATATAGGCCTCATACAGTCTCGCAAAATAAGACAGCCCACGGATTGGCATATTCGGATTAAACGTGGACTGGTGTTCGTACAGGTTCATCACAAAGCCAATCATAAAAGACAGGTCATTTTTCATTGACATATAGATGGCATTGTCAATCGTTGTGATTTCCAGCGCCGCGGGATCTTTGTAATCGGTAAGGTTAATAGCATTATAAAGGTCAAGGAGATCCTTTTTGTTTTGAAAGATCTTGCGGAACAGCTTGTCTTTGTATTTTTTTCTGATCCATAGATTGCTCCACCAGTGGATGATATGAAGTTTCCGTTTTCTTTTCGCCATGTACTTTCCTCCATTATAATCAAAAAGAACGTATGATACAACAAATAATTTGGGTAAAATCAATGAATGTTACAGATATTGTTTGATCAAACAGGCGGAAATTGGAAGTCTGCCGTCTGTTTTGAAAAAGAATCGCAGACTCTTTCTGGCACGGCGGTTATGCTGCAATGCTGTGCGCGATATTTATTATAACAGATAAAATGATATTTGACAATGGTTTTTTGTCTGTAAAAACAGGGATACTGGGCAGAATGGAAATTGTAATTTTTGCAAAATGTGTGGAAATATGCGGCGGTTAAGCCAGATAAGCTTGCCTAGGATGTGTAAACATGGAAAGACAGGACTGTGAGTAAAAGCCTGGGATATTTCTTATACACAACTTTTTATACGAAATTGTTACCTGAAAGTATTCTATACCAATTTTGCTTGATTTGCAATAGGAAAGAAAAAATTGGCAGTTATTACTGGTTTTTCTTTTATTTTTCAAAGATTATTTGTGAAATATCTATAGAAAATCTTATGGATTACCATTACGTAAAAGAAAGGACGAAAAAATAAGCATTGTGCAAAGCATTGCGGGATGTCTGTGTGAAAACGCGGAAATCCCTTTGTCTATGCGGATTCTGCGAAATCAGACTATATTTATAAAGCATAACATTTTCGTATAAAATGTTATGTTTTGATCGAGGGCGTCGGGAGGAAGGAAATGAAAGAGCTGGATTATGGCAAATTGGGAATAAGAATCCGCCAGGTCAGGAAAGCGAAGGGCTGGTCACAGGAGGAGCTGGCGAAAAGATGCGGGATCAGCATGTCGTTTTTAGGGCATATTGAGCGCGGCACGCGGATTATGAGCCTGGAAACCTTTGTCAGCCTGTGCGGTGCACTGGATACCGGCGCTGACGAGCTGCTTTTTGGCATTCCCAATGCTTCGGATACGGTGCTTGGCATGTGGAAGCCGGGTTCTGAGGAAGCAGAGCAGAAACGTACGGACAGCTATTCGATGTATATTCGGATTATGAAATCGGTAGCTGAGATTATGAACGAAGCATAAAACCTGAGGAAAGCATGGGAGCGTTGAGCCGGATGAAACAGGATGAAGAAAAGGGGAAAACGAAACGAAAGCAAAAAGTACTGATGGCTGCCTCCGTAGCTTCTATGATCGACCAGTTTAACCTGCCGAATATCAGGCTGCTGCTGCAAATGGGCTATGAGGTGCATGTGGCTTGTAATTTTACAGAGGGAAATACGTGTGACAAAAGGCGGATTGAAAAGCTGCGAAAAGAGCTTGGAAGGCTTGGTGTCAAGCCGTATCAGTGGGACTGTCCGAGAAATGCGGCTTCTGGCGTGAAGTGCCTAAGAGCGTACCGCCAGTTATGGAGGCTGACGCAGCGGGAGCAGTTTGCGTGGATGCACTGCCAGTCTCCGGTTGGAGGAGTGCTGGCGAGGCTGATTGCGCACCGCAGAGGGATGCCGGTTGTGTATACGGCGCATGGGTTTCATTTTTATCGTGGAGCGCCTTGGAAAAACTGGGTGCTGTATTATCCGGTGGAAAAGCTGCTGTCGTATTGGACGGATGTGCTGGTTACGGTGAACCGGGAGGATGAGCGGTTTGCGAAGCGGCATTTGAATGCAAAAAAGGTGTTTTATATTCCTGGGGTTGGGGTGGATACGGCAAGGTTTCAGAAAGAAAATGTGGAACAGGATCATACGGGAGGGAGTTTGCGGAAAAAGTATGGGGTTGCGGCTGACGCAGTGCTTTTGCTTTCGGTCGGGGAGTTAAGCAGGCGCAAAAATCAGAAGGCGGTAATAGCTGCCCTGCCTTATTTTAAGAAGGAAAACCTTTATTACTTGATCTGCGGGCAGGGAAAACAAAAGCAAAGGCTGAAAAGGCTTGCAAAGAGGCTTGGTGTAGCGGAGCGTGTCAGGATGGTTGGATATACAGAGGATGTCAGCGCGCTGTATCAGACGGCAGATCTTTTTTTATTTCCATCGAAACAGGAAGGAATGCCCGTGGCTTTGATGGAAGCGATGGCTGCAAAGCTGCCGTGTGTGGTATCGGATATTCGGGGAAACCGGGAACTGATGGATGATGCATGGGCGCAGGAGTTTTTATTTCAACCGGAAAACCTGGCACAGATATGCAAAGCGCTAGATAGGATGCTTCATAAGAAGGAACAGTGGCAGTTGTACGGGGAAAGGAATCAAAATAAAATACAGTATTATCGTTTGCCTGTTGTGCAAAAAAGAATGAAACAAATCTACCAGGAAATGCGCCTGCAAGGAAGGATGGAGTAAGGCTGCTGTGAGGGGGATTGGCAGAAAGGATGAAAAAAGTATTGTTGATTTGCAAAGCGAAGGATGATCCTTCGTCATATTACCGTTTGGGACAATATTTAGATTCAAATAAAAACGTGCATTGTGTGTATATGCTGTCAGGCAGGCAGTACAGAAGCCTTTATGGATGCAGGGAGACTGTGATAAAAAAATTAATGATCGGATTTGGGGCGGCGTGCAGAATCGCAGTTTTTATTTTATGGGATGTTTGCTGTTATCATTCCAGTACGGTGATTGTAAACAGAAAAATCGTGCCGCGGTATTGTCCGGTTTTTCTTGGAGCGATATTGGATCACTATTTACGCCGCAGGTTTGTGATATGGGATGTGGATGACAATATTTTTGAGAGCGGGGAAATTACGCGCTTAGAAACAAAACTATATGAAAAGCTTGCTGATCGAATTGTAGTTAGCACGCCATTTCTGAAAGCACAGTTACACAGCAGCCTTTGGAGAAAAACAGAGGTATTGTATACCACAGACAGAGATTTGGAAGAAGTTCAGATACAAGAATGGAATGCTGTCAGGAAAAAGCTGTTTAATACACGCATCCATCTGCTTTGGGCAGGTACAAAGGGCAATCTGCATTATCTGGATGCTGTGATTGGACAGCTTGACCAGGCGGCGGGAGAACTTGCTCCTAAAAAAGTGACATTGTATGTGGTAAGCAGTATGCGCTATTTGAGAAAGACTTCTTATATGCAGATCCGAAATATCCGATGGACAAGGGACGGCTTGCTTCGTATGATGCCCTATATGCATATAGGGATTATGCCGCTTTTAGAAGATGCATTTACAAAAGGAAAAGCGGCGTTTAAGACGGTGCAGTATATTGGCGCAGGGCTGCCGGTCATTGCTTCTCCGGTAGGGTTTAACGGCAAAGTGGTGCAAAACGGAGTCAATGGTTTTTTGACAGAAAAAGGGTGGGGAAGCTGTCTCAAGCTTTTGGCAGGCAACGATAAACAATGGGAAGCATATGCGTTAAGGGCAAGGGGATACTGGGAGCAAAATTTTAACGGCAAATACAATGCGGCGTATTGGGAAGATCTTATGAAGAGGGATGTGTAATGCGTATATCGTACTTTTTCTGGGGATTTCTTTCCTGGATTGCAGAATCATCCAGGAAGCTTGGGATAAAAAAACTGTATTTTTTCACAAGGGAAGGAGAGTTTTTTAAAACACTTTATGATCAATTGGCAAAAAACAGCTTGTACAGATCGGAAATTCCAGAAGCGGCACTTTTAGAAGTCAGCAGAATGTCCACGTTTTTTCCTTCTTTGCGCACAATCAGTATCGAGGAATGCAAAAGGATCTGGAACCAGTATACGGTGCAGTCGATGGATGCTTTTTTCAGATCGCTGCATCTGGATCTTGGGCTGGTAAAACATATCCTGAACAGGCATCAAATTCCAATCAAAGAACAGATCCGAAATCCGTCAGAGGACAGCAGGATACAGGAGCTGTTTCAAGACCAGGAGTTTTTATCAGTGATGGAGCGGCAGCAAGAGGAAAAACGGGCACTTTTATATGCATATTTAAGGCAAAATGGATGGAAGCAGGAGGAAAAAGACAGGATCGGTGTTGTAGATATTGGCTGGAGAGGTACGATACAGGATAATCTTTGCTTTTTATATCCTGATTATAAAATCTTTGGATTTTATACAGCATTACAGCCTTTTTTGTCCAAACAGCCAGAAAATGCAAGGAAATATGCATATATAAATGCGTTCCGTCAAAAAGGCCTGATTCTTTTATCTGTACGGCCATTGGAAATGCTGTGTAATTCCAAAAATGGCAGCACCGTAGGCTATCAGCGCTGCGAAGGGCGTGTCAAGGCTGTAAAAAAAACAGAGAAGGAGGAGGCTGCGGCTTATGAATGGTATGCTAAAAAAGCGCAGGCAGAAATAAGAAACGATCAGAGAAAATGCATGTTTCAAATGAGAATCTGCGGTAGTGCTCTTTACAGGAAAAAGGCAATGCGAGGGCTTTTTCAATTTATAGCTTATCCAGACCGGCGCAGTGTGCGGGCATATTTTTTGTTAAATCATAATGAAGAGTTTGGAATGGGTGAATATGTCCACGTAAAAGAAAAATATCATTTGCATCTATTTTTACACGCATTGTTTGGGAAAAGAGGAATCGATCGGTGTAAAAAGCTGCTTTTGGAGTCAGGATGGCCGCAAGGCTGTTTTGTCAGGTTTTATTGCTATCCTCTGCTGCCGGTTTATCATCTGCTTTTGAGCTGTCATTTAAGAAAGGCGAAAAGAAAATGAAAAGTGTGGCATATAAGGCGGCATGGCTGCTGCCGGCTTTTTTGGAAGGTTCCGGCGGGCACCGCACCATTTTTCAGAATATCCAGTATTTGGCGGAGCATGGATATCGGTGTGATGTGTATATCGAAGATTGCGGACAGGCAAGGAATGCAAAAGATCTGAGAAAATTGGCAGAGTCCTATTTTGGCGTCTGCCGCTGCCGTTATTTTCTGGGATATGATGTGCAGGGAACCTATGATATCGTAGTTGCTACGGTTTGGTATACAGCAAAGATTGCCGCAGGGCTTTTGGGAAACGTGAAAAAAATATATTTTATCCAGGATTACGAGCCGCTTTTTTATCCGGCCGGGGAGAACTATCTGGAAGCGTGCGATTCTTATTGTCAGGGATTGTACCCAGTTACAATCGGCAGATGGCTTGCACAAAAGATACAGCAGGATTATAAGGTGCCGGCACAATTTTTTGAGTTTTGTGCAGATACGGGTGTCTACCGGAAAACAGGAAAGAAACAGGAACAAGCGGTCTGCTTTATCTGCCAGCCGGAAAAAAAGAGGCGCTGCGCGAGGCTTGGCATTGCTGCACTGGCAATTGTAAAATACTTAAAACCGGATATAAACATATATCTATATGGTTCTAAAGAACAGGTCGATGTCTGGTTTGAACATAAAAATTTAAAGCTGCTAAGTGTAGAACAGTGTAATCGGTTATATAACAAGTGTACCGTTGGATTGTGCATCAGCGCTTCCAATCCGTCCAGAGTTCCTTTTGAAATGATTGCCGCGGGGCTTCCGGTTGTAGATATCTATCGGGAAAATAATCTGTATGACCTGCCGCCTCAGGCAGTCAGCCTTGCGCATTATACACCACAGGCGATCGCACAGGCAATTTTGGATATCCTTTGCCATCCGGCAAAAAGGAAAGAAATGTCAGAAGCGGGGCAGGCATACATGAGGGAAAGAACGATCGAGGAAGGATGCAGGCAGTTTTTGGATGCGGTAGGCAAGATCACAGATCAAAGCGGCACAGGCTTGCAGCATATACCAAAGCTGTACCAAAAAGAGGCAGTCGATGCAGGTACGGCCTGTCAGATGCTTACAAAGGAGGAATGGGAGATGCTTGCGCAAAAAAGCAAAGACCATTCTTTGCTAGCCCGGCTGAAAAGGAACTACTGGCTGAAAAATAATAAGGCGTTGCGAAGCATTTATCAAAAATTACGGGATTCTTAAAAGCCGGTTGAAGGAGAACAGGATGAGATTTTTAATAGGCATTGGAAAAGAATTGTTTCGCAGCAGAAGGCTGGTATTTGATCTGGCAAGAGATGACTTTAAACTGCGGTTTGCAGGGTCAGGGCTTGGCGCTGTGTGGGGATTTGTGCAGCCGTTTGTAACGATTCTGCTGTATTGGTTTGTGTTTCAGGTGGGATTTCGCAGCGGCAATGCTGGAAATGGGATGCCTTATATTCTCTGGCTGATTGCAGGGATCGTGCCGTGGTTCTTTTTCAGTGAGGCGTGGAATGGGGCGTCGAACTGTATGTATGAATACAGCTTTCTTGTGAAAAAAATTGTATTTAGAATTGAAATCCTTCCTTTTGTAAAGATACTGTCAGCGTTATTTGTGCATTTGTTTTTTATCGGCTTAACCTTTGTAGTGTTTGCTTTGTATGGGCATTATTTTAAGGCCTGCCAGCTACAGATCTTATACTATTTGTTTTGTGAAATTGTGCTTGTCTATGCGGTGTCGCTGTTATGCTCTTCCCTTGCAGTATTTGTCAGGGATGTTTTACAGCTTACGGGTATTTTTACACAGATTTTTTTCTGGATGATACCAGTTGTATGGGCACCGGAAAATATTCAAAGTGGGACAGTACTTTTTTTGTTAAAGCTGAATCCGATTTACTATCTGGTGGAAGGATTTCGGGATTCGATGATGGATCAAGTCTGGTTTTGGGAAAAGCCGCTGCATACGCTGTATTACTGGCTGTCTGTGGCAGTACTGACAGCGGCGGGAGTCTGGGTTTATCAACGGCTGAACCGGTACTTTGCAGATCTGCTGTAACCAGCGTTCCATCTGGGCAGAAAAAAGTTGGCAGGAAGAGGATATGTGTGCAGTAATACAGGTAAAACAGTTAAGTAAAATCTATACGATATATGAAAAGCCTGCAATGCGCCTGATCGATGCGCTTGGGCTTTCCAAAACAAGCCATGGCAGAGAGTTTTTCGCGTTAGACCAGATTGATTTTACTGTGGAAAAAGGAAAGACACTTGGCATTATCGGAGAAAACGGCGCTGGAAAGTCTACGTTATTAAAGATTATTACAGGTGTATTGTCTCCTTCGGATGGCGAAGTTTTTTTAGACGGCAGGGTATCTGCGCTGCTGGAGCTTGGCACAGGTTTTAATCCAGAGTATACGGGTATTGAAAATATCTATCTGAGCGGAAATATGATGGGGTTTTCCAAAGAGGAAATCAGGCGCAAGGTACCGGATATTTTGGAATTTGCGGATATTGGGGATTTTGCGTGTCAGAAAGTAAAGACTTATTCCAGCGGGATGTTTGCAAGGCTGGCGTTTGCGGTGGCGATCCATGTAGAACCGGAAATATTAATTGTAGATGAGGCGCTTGCCGTTGGGGATTTGTTTTTTCAGCAAAAATGCAACCTGTATATGAAGGAAAAGATGAGCCAGTGCACGAAGCTGCTTGTGACGCATGATATGACGAGTATTGCAAATATGGCGGATGAAGTGATTGTACTTTCAAAGGGCAGGCTCGTGTTTTCTGGAAAGCCATTAGAAGCGATTTCCTATTATACAAAGAAGGCGCATACAGAGCTGTTTCAGGAACAAAAAAAGGAACAGGAAAGAAAGGCGGCAGGCAGCGGCCATGCGCAAGAGTCCGGTACGGGCGGATGGGAAAGCATTGGAGAGGAAAGCCTGGGCGGTGCGATGGACGCAAAAATTGAAGCGTTCCGCGTAACAATCAATGAGGAAGATTACAAGGGATATGTGCAAAGCGGCGACCTTGTTACAATACAGCTTCAGGCGTATGCAGCGCGTCGGATACAAAGCCTGATGATCGGTTATCAGGTGAAGGACAAATACGGGAATGTGATATTTGGCGAAAATACGCACAGCAGCGGATTTGCAGAAAGCAGCCTGGCAGAAAATACAAGGGTTCAGGCGGAACTGTCATTTCGGTGGCCCGCAATCCGGGAAAATGACTATTTTCTGACACTCGGGTTGGGAGAAGGCACACATGAAATGCAGCATATTATCCAATGCTGGGCACATAATATTTTCCAGTTTCAAAATATATCAGGTATGCCTGACCACGGATTATTTAATCAGAAAATAGAGCAGTTTCGTATATGGCAGGCGGCAGAGAAGGGAGCAGAAAAATAGCTATGGCAGCACAATGGACAATTAGCGGACAGATACAGTTTGAGGCAGACAACATTCATAAAGAGCTTGCCGTTTCGCCATGGGCAGGGCATCGCTTCTTTGCGTATGACCTTGTATCGTTTTTGCAGCCGCGCAGGATCGTGGAGCTTGGCACGCATTACGGCTGTTCCTTCTTTTCGTTCTTACAGGCGTGCAAGGATCATGGGCTTGCTACAGAGGTGATAGCGGTCGATAGCTGGAAAGGGGATGAACAGGCAGGATTTTATGGGGATGAGGTTTTTCAGACCGTAAAGAAAACGGTAGAGACATATTTTGCCGGGCAAAACAGCAGGCTGGTCCGAGCATATTTTAAAGATGCGCTTGCACAAATAGAGGATGGCAGCGTGGATCTTTTGCATATTGACGGGCTGCATACGTACGAAGCTGTATCGGAGGATTACAGCCAGTGGCTGTGCAAGCTGCGGCAGGACGGCATCGTATTGTTTCATGATACCGCAAGTATGCTGGGATATGGAACCAATGTATTTTGGGAAGAACAAAAAAGCAGTTGCCCCTACCACTACAGTTTTGTGCATAGCTGGGGACTGGGCGTTTTATTTCCAAAGGGAGAAGCTTATTATAACCTGTTTCAGGAAAACAATATGCAGGACAAAATGCTTGTGTATGAATATATGGCAAAATATGACCTGGAGCACCGCCAGTTAAAAGACCATATACGTATGGTGCAGGAGAGGGACAAAGCGATTGCCTTCAACGAAACGATGATCCGGGAACGGGATAAGACGATCCAGGCAAACGAGCGGCTGATCAGGCAAAAGGATGAAGTGATTCAAAAGAACGAGGCGATGATCCGGGCAAGGGACGAAGCAATCCGTTCCAATGAGCTGCGCATACAGGAACTAAGAGAGGCGGAACAAAAAAGCGAAGCTGCTATTCGGTCGCGGGATGAAGCAATCCGGGCAAACGAAGCGATGATCCAGGAAAAGGACAGGCTGATTGCCAAATGCGAGGCGATGATCCGAGACAGGGATGAAGCAATCAAATCCAACGAAAGCATGATCCGGGAGAGGGATGCCCTGATTCAGCAAATGGAACAGCAAAGAGGATAATAATATGTGTAAGGAAGCAGTATTACCCGACAGTTATGATATTTATTGTTTTGATTATTTTGATACCATAGTTTCCCGTACGGTCGAGCCGGAATATGTCAAAAAGCTTTGGTGCAGGCAGGTAAAGGATGATTTTGGGCTTACGATAAGCCTGGAAGAATTGTATGGGCACAGGCGCAGGCTGGAAGAGGAGCTGTGCAGAGAAAATGAAGCAAACGGGAAGGATTTGGAGTTTCAGTACAGGCAGCTTGCGGCACGGATGTATGCGCTGTTTGCAAAAGATATCGAAGTTACTAAGGAGGAATTTGCAATAAAACTCGAACAGGTAGAACTGGATATAGAATGCAGGGTGCAGAGAACGTGCAGCGATGTGACAGCGGAGATGGCACGATTAAAATCACTTGGCAAAACGATTATCTGTGTTTCTGATTTTTATGCATCTAAGGATTTTATGAAGCGCCTGCTTGCCTGGCATGGATTAGAAGCCTTGTGTGATGAGGTATATGTATCAGGAGAAGTTCTGTTAACGAAGCGTTCCGGCAGGTTATATGAGTTTCTTTTGCAGCAGTATGCGGCATTGCCGGGACAATATATGATGACAGGCGACCATCCGTATTCAGATTTTGAGATGCCTGGGCAAAAGGGGATGGGCGCCTATTTGCTGGACAGAGACAGACAAAAGACTTATTACAGACAGTTTCTCGCTGCACATGAGCAGAAAAACTACGTAGGCAGGCATCTGTCCAGCCTGTATCATGCCTGTAGGAGAGATCAGTTTGAAGATTTTGCATTTTCCCTCTACTGCTTCACAGACCAGTTGTATGCGGCACTGCGAAAAAATAGGATACAGGATGTCTTTTTTCTTTCCAGGGAAGGAGAGTTTTTAAAGCGGATGTTTGACGCTTATCAAAGTGCGCGGACTGGGAACAGCATGAATATTCGCACGCATTACCTGATGGTTTCACGAAAATCGACCTTGATGGCATCGTTAAAGCCGATCAAAGAAGAAAATTTTGAGATGATATTTCGCCAGTATGTAAACATTTCTTTGTATGATTTTTTGTCAAGCCTTGGGTTTCCAATAGAACTTCAACAAGAAATCGCAAGCCGGCTGCACGTGGAACTCTATCAAAAACAGACGGGCCTGCCGCACAGCAGCCTGTATCAGAAGCTGCTCTCGGATCACTGTTTTCTGCAAAATTATGAAACGCTGCGCATGGAACAAAAACAAAATTTTGCGCAATATCTGGATGACTTTCAGATCGATTTTCATAAGGATGGGATGTGCCTGGTGGATGTGGGATGGAAAGGTACGATACAGGATAATATATTTCAGTTTTTTGAAGGTTCCGTAAAGATGCACGGAATGTATGTGGGGTTGGTAAGCCCTGGAAAGGTGCATCCGGGAAATATTAAGACGGGGCTGCTTTTTTCCTGTATACCAAAGCCTTCCCGATATTTTTACGTCTATGATGAAAATAAATCTTTGTTTGAAGTACTGTTAGGAGCTTCCCATGGAAGCGCAGACCATTATCAAAAGACGAATCAGGGAATCCAGGTAGCAACTGTACAGAAGGAAGAAGAAAAGCAGTTGTTTGAAACGGTCATAGCGCCTATGCAGGAACGCATGTTTCAGTGTTTTTTGAACATTGACCAGGTATTAAATGTCCATTGCTACGAAAGAAGCGAACTGGAACGCTTTACGGGCTGGGTTCATGCAAAAATGGTATTTTTTCCGGTCAAGGAGCAGACACAATTGTTTTACGGAATCTGTCATTACGAAAATTTTGGTATTTTTGAATTTACCAAATTTAAGCGGCAGGATAAAGTCCCGCTGCTGCAAAAGGGAAAAAATGCGGTGCGCATGTTCAGGCAGAGAAGGGCATTTTTTCAGTCCGGCTATTGGGGCGTGATTGCGCTTAAGGATGCGGGGCTTGGGATATTTATGATGCCGTATGGCTGCTATATGTATTGGAAATATTACAAACAGGGCACGGGCAAAAAGCGTAGCCGAAAGGAACGATAAGATGAAATGGGCAGTATTTTTAGGGTCAGCAGCAGTTGGCGGCGGGACGTATGTGATATTTGAGCACGCGGTGAGAGCGTATGAGCGCGGGGAGCAGGTCACGATTGTAACGATGGAGCCAGTCAAAAAAGAAGAGCTGTACTGGCATCCGAAAGCGGGAATGCTTCGGTGGCTGTCATTGCAGGAAGCACAGGCAGAGCGGTACGATGTTGTGATTTCTACCTGGTGGCGGCTTGTTTACGAAGCTTACCGGCTGGAGGGCAGGCATTATCTGTATTTTGTACAGTCGGTTGAATCGAAGTTTTACGTACCGGAAGAAAAGCCGATCCGTCAGCTTGCAGAGGCGACCTATCTGCTGCCTATGCAGATGATTACGGAAGCTTCCTGGATCAAAGATTATCTGAAAGAGCATTACTGCAAAGAGGCTTTGCTTGTTCACAATGGTATCCGAAAGGATCTCTATACGCCAGACGGCGAATGCTACGCGCCGCGGGAAAGAGGAAAGCTTCGTGTGCTGGTGGAAGGGCCTGTAGATGTAGATTTTAAAAATATACCAAAAACAGTCGGTTTGTGTATGGCGTCTGAGGCAGATGAAGTCTGGCTGATGACAGCAAGCAAAATCAGCAGCTACAAAGGCGTAGGACGTGTTTTTTCCAGGGTGCCGATTACAGAAACGCCAAAAATATACCGTTCCTGTGATGTCATTGTCAAATTAAGCTATGTAGAAGGGATGTTTGGGCCTCCGCTGGAAATGTTCCACTGCGGCGGGACAGCAATTACATATGATGTAACCGGACACGAGGAATATATTGTACATGGAGAAAATGCACTGGTTGCCCCAACAGATGATGATGAAAAGGTCATTGCGTATATCAACAGGTTAAAGCAGGAGCCGGATTTTTTGGAGAAGCTAAAGCAGGGTGCGCGAAAGACAGCCGGACAGTGGATTTCATGGGAAGAGTCGTCCAAACGGTTTTATGATGCGGTATATCAGTTATGCGCGCAGGAAACAGGAGTTACGCAAAGGCAGATGGAAAAAGAAAGCAAGTTCCATTTTGACAGCTATGTGATTGCTGAAGATTATCATAATGAGGTTAGACTACTGAAGGAGACAAGTATCTGGAAGCGGTGCCTAGCGAAGATGAAGGCACGGATACCTCTGCGGATTAAAGTAGAGATTAAGAAAAGGCTGGGTATGAAAAATTGAAAAGATGGCAGCAGCGGAGATGTGAATGTGTGAGAACAGACGTGGGTTTTGCTAAATATAAGTTTATTTATGGAATTGTATTGGTTCTTTGCATATATTGTATTGGCATAACGGATCATGTGCGCGATACTTATTACTGTTCCAAAGAACTGGATGTAAGTGGTGCGCCTGTAATACAATTTCAAAGCCTGGAACAGTCTTTTCATGTATCGGACGGCAGGCTGGACAGCCTGGAATTTATGTTTGCGGATATTCCTGAGCATAAGGAAGGAACGCTTTTGCTTCATGTAGAATCGGAAGGAAAAGTGTTATACACAACGAATATTACAATGGCAAAGCTGGAAGCGGGGATATGGTACAGACAGGTAGTTAATATTCCGGTTAGGAGCGGGTGCCAGTACCGCATGAAGTTAAGCCTCGGTGAAAATACGTTGTCTCCGTCGGTGTATTTACTGGATGCAATGCAGGCTGCACCAGAGACAGGGGAGTGTGAGATAGATGGCTTGAAGCAGAATGGAAGCTTTGCGGTGAAGTACGGATATCAGCGGGCATTCCAAATGACGGATAAAATACTGGCTGGCGTGTTTGCTGCACTGTTTTTGCTTGTGATAGAAACAGGGATTTCCTATCTTCAAAAACACTGGCAAAAGATAAAAAAGAAGCTTTGGAATATTTGGGATACCTATGGATACCTTCCATTTTTGTTTATGGAAATGGTTTTATGCGGGATCATAATTGAAAGCAGCGGGATTGCGTTTCATATTTCGGTAAAGGCTGTTTTTTATTTATTGTCTGCATGGTCCGTTTTTCAACTGCAATGTAAGGTGAAGGCTGTTTTTTCACGGATGCAGTCGTTTTCACAAAGACTGCTCTTTGTCTGTTTGGTACTGTATACGGGGTTTGCGCTTGTAGGAAACCGCCTGTTTGTGTATCCATTAAATAAGAAGGTTTTGCTTGCTGACTGGACAGTTTATGGCGTAACATGCTGCTGGCTTGTGCCAATACTAATCACAGGGATCTATCAGTGTTTTCAGATTACAATGTGCAGTCCAAGAAAAATAGAAAAACGTGATCAGTGGAAAATAGGGATTGTGGCAGGGGCGATACTGCTTGTGTCGGCAGGAATTACCTTGTATGCATTTAATCCGGCGATTACAAGCCCAGACACAGCGTACTGCCTGCAATATGCACATCATTTAAAAGGGGTGCAGGACTGGCATCCTCCCGCTTATATTATGATTCTCAAAGCATTGATACAAGTTTGGGACTCAACATACGGTATTGTTTTTGCGCAGTGGTTTTTTTGGATTTATGTAAATGTAGAGATGCTTCTTTTTTTACAGGAGCGAGGATGGAAATACAGCCGGCTTGTTTGTATCGCTGTAGTGGCCGCGCTGAACTGCGGCAATGCTTTGCATATTTGTACGATTTGGAAGGACATACCCTATACGCTGGCGCTCGTATGGCTGACGGTCCTATTTGCGAAGCTGTCTGTAAAACCAGATTTTTATAAACGAAAAAAATATATCTATCTGGAACTGACAGTTGCTTTGTTTTTGACAGGAATGATGAGGCAAAATGGGATTGTTCCTTATATAGTAACGGTATGTGTAATATTTCTGTGCTTTCGCAGCAATAGGCGTATGGTTATATCAGCGTCAGTGTCCATTCTGCTGATTGCAGTAATAAAAGGGCCTGTGTACCAGTACATTGATGTGCAGCCAGCGGCAGAGGGCGGAAAATACGTTGGATTGAGCCAGGATATTTTGGGTGTTTATTATGCGGGCGGTGATGTGTCGGAGGATACGCTAGAAATGATTGCGGTGCTGACAGGCAATAATATGGGGGAGTTTGATTTTTCGCCTTATTATGCAACATGTTCGCAGGAGTTAGATGTGCCCGTTTTTAGGTTTATCAGAAATTATATGGATACTTTTGTGCATAATCCAGTCGTTATGATCAGGGAGATCTTATGCAGGCAGGATGTTGCGTGGGGAATCTTCGATGGACAGGATGCATTTGAGCCACAGGTAAACAGTCATGGAACTGTGGAAGAAGATCCGAATTGGCAGGAAATGTGGGAAACTTACTATCCCAAAAGAAAAGAAAATGCAGTAACGGCAAGGCTGTCAGATACGACACTCTATTCTTCACAAAATCAATTGCTGCGCATTTTGGAATGGCGGGCAGGCTTTTGGATGGTGCTGCTGTTATTTTCTTCACTGATACTGTTTCTGAAAAAAGGCTGGAGGATATTTTCTGTCTATGTGCCTGTGGCGGGGCATGTGTTAAGCCTGCTGTTGTCGACCGGATGGAGTGATTTTCGATATTACTGGGGGATTAACCTAATCGCTTTTTTTATCTGTCTTTTCGTTTTGACGGTAACAGGCAGTATCGATTGTGGACAAGAACACAGAGGCTGAATTATGACAGGAGTGGAAAATGAATAAAAAAAGAATTTTAATTGTTGGTGCCAGCGGATTTGTCGGTTCGGCTTTAAAACGGCGTCTAAAGAAAGATCAAACGCTTGAGGTATTTACACCGTCGTCAAAAGAGATGGATGCACTGGATGGCCAAAGAGTCAGCAGTTTCCTTAGAGAAAATAAAATACAATATGTATACCATGCCGCGGCGAACCATGCGGGAATTGGGACGGGGATTTGCCGTCATCTATACTTTTTGGAATCAAATTTAATCATGAATTATAATCTCGTGAAAGCGTCTTACGAGAATGGAATTATAAAATTTATTACATTTGGTACGTCCTGCTGTTATAACGATGAAACAAAATATGTGATGGATGAGGGTGATTATTGGAAAAACCGTTCAGAAAATACATATGGCACATGTAAAAGAGTGCTGCTGGAGCATCTGGAAAATCAGCAGCATATGGATTGGGTGTATTTGATTCCGCCAAATTTATATGGACCCGGAGATCATTTCGGCAAAAAAGATGCACATTTTATTCCGGCAACGATCAAAAAATTTGATGATGCGGTTTCCGATGGAACAAATGAGATTATGGTTTGGGGAGATGGAAGCCAGAAAAGGGATTTTGTCTATATTGATGACTTGGTGGATATTTTGGAAAAATGCCTGCATACAAATGTACTTGATAAAAAAGCAGTCAATATTTCGACTGCTTTTGGAACCAGTATTAAAGAAGTTGTGCTGCTGATACAAAAATATATGGGATGCGGGCAGGTCAAAGTATGCTGGGATATAACCAAACCTACGGGTGTGAAGCAGAAAGTACTGGATCATAGGCTGTTTTGCAGGATAATGCCGGACTTTGTATTTACCCGTATAGAAGAGGGGATTGCGAACACAGTGAACTGGCATATCAACAAAGAACAATGGTAAACAATACTGCTTTCTAGCAGAAAGGAAGGATACAGAAGAAATGGTGATTACACAGACTCCGTTTCGGATTTCATTTTTTGGCGGAGGAACAGATTTTGCAGAGTTTTATAGAGAACATGGGGGCAGCGTAATATCGACTACGTTTGACAAGTACTGTTATGTGACAGCCTCTCATCTTCCAAGATTTTTTGAGCATAAAAATTCTATTGTATACAGCAGGATCGAAAAAACAAACAGCGTGGAGGAGATCAGGCATCCTGCGGTACGAAATGCGATGAAATATTTAGATATGCATGAATTAAGGCTTACTTATGATGCTGATCTGCCCGCGAGGTCGGGGCTTGGGACGAGCAGTTCTTTTGCAGTTGGTATGCTGAACGCATTTTATGCGATGAAGGGCAAACAGGTAGACAAGCATAAGCTGGCGGATGATGCCATTTATCTTGAGAGGACTTTGTGTCATGAAAGCGGAGGGATACAAGATCAAATCGCAGCTTCTTATGGCGGACTGAACCGGATTGACATGGATGCTGGAGGGTATACGGTAAAACCGGTTATTATTCCAAGAGAACGCAAACAAGATCTTAATGATTGTTTCATGTTATTTTTTACAGGGCTTTCGAGATTCTCCAGCGATATTGCAAAGTCGCAGGCAGCATCTGTGAAACATAAGACTGCGGATCTTTTGGAAATGCTGCAATTGGTAGATGAAGCAGAAAGAATCTTAGTGTCCAAATCGAACTTGAATGAATTTGGACGGTTGTTAGATTATACATGGAAACTAAAACGTGGGATTACAGATGAGATATCCACACATGAGATTGACGTGATCTATGAAAAAGCATTACGAGCGGGTGCAGTTGGCGGAAAGCTGCTTGGAGCAGGAGGAGGCGGTTTTATGCTGTTTTATGCAGAACCGGATAAGCAGCGGTGCGTGAAGGAAGCGCTGGAAGGAATGTTGTATGTGCCGTTTGCATTTGAGAATACTGGAGCCAGGATCTTATATTATCAGGACGAATTTTTTGATATTCATGAGCTTAGAAAATGCGGGGGGGGGGGTATTTATGAAGATAAAAGCATTGATCACCGGAATTACCGGAATGGTAGGTTCACATTTATGTGATTTTCTTCTTGAGAATACAGATTGGGATATTTATGGTGTATGCAGGTGGCGCAGCCCGCTTGACAATGTCGGGCATTTGTTACAGAGAGTGAATCAGAAGGACAGGGTTTATTTTGAATATGCAGATTTAAACGATCAGATTTCTTTGTTGACAGTGTTTGAGAAAGTGAGGCCGGATTATATCTTTCACCTTGCAGCACAGAGTTATCCGCTGACCAGCTTTACTGCACCGATTGATACGTTAAATACAAATATATTGGGAACCTGTAGGCTGTTAGAAAGTATTAGGAATGTGATGGTATCGGAAAATGGTGGTTATCAGCCTTTGATTCACGTGTGCGCATCTTCGGAGGTTTTTGGAAAAATACCTGAGGATAAAAAGCCGGACAAAGGAATCCATGAAGAATGCCCATTTCATCCAGCATCACCATATGCCGTATCAAAGGCTGGCACAGATTTGCTCGGACGTTATTATGCGCAGGCATATGGCATGAAGGTTATGACAACGAGGATGTTTACACATACAGGCCCAAGGAGAGGAGATGTATTTCACGAGTCTACCTTTGCCAAACAGATTGCAATGATCGAAGCTGGCTTGATGCAGCCGGAGGTTCAGGTTGGAAATTTAAAATCTTTGCGCACGTATGCAGATGTACGTGACGCAGTGCGTGCATATTATATGCTTGTAACGGTGAATCCAATTCCAGGCGAATATTATAATATCGGAGGTTCGTATACTTGCGAGGTTGGAGATACGCTGCATACGCTCCTTTCAATGTCGCCAATCAAGGATACCATCAGGATTGTAGAAGATCCTGGCAGGCTAAGGCCTGTTGATGCAGACCTGCAAGTGCCGGATTGCAGAAAATTTAAAATGCATACCGGATGGGAGCCTCAGATTTCCTATGAGAAAACGATGATGGATTTGCTCAACTACTGGAGAGAAAGGGTCAGAAAAGAGAATTTTCTGACACGGTAAGGAAATGAAAGCAGGTACAAAACAAATTTTTGATACATATTGTAATAAATATGATTTTATAGACACGATAAAAGGCAGTATCATCACAGCATTTGAATGTTTAGTGGATAGTTTTTTGAATGGAAACAAGCTTTTAGTTTGCGGGAACGGGGGAAGTTGTTCGGATGCAGACCATATTGCAGGAGAACTGATGAAAGGGTTTCTTAGAAAACGGCAGTTAAAAAATGCAGATGCATTACTGGATTTTGGAGAGGAAGGAGAATATCTTTTAAAAAATCTACAGGGCGGGCTGCCAGTCGTCAATCTGGGGGCAAATATGTCTCTTGTGACAGCGGTTATGAATGATATGGATGGAAAACTGATCTTTGCCCAGCAGGTATATGCACTTGGCAAAAAAGGCGATGTTTTGCTTGGAATCAGCACATCAGGGAATTCCCTGGATGTATTGTACGCTGGAATGGCAGCAAAGATAATGGGAATAAAAGTGATCGGTTTAACGGGACAACAAGGCGGGAAAATAGCAGGCTTGACAGAATGTGCAATGATGGCTCCATCTAATTGTACGCCGGATATCCAGAATATGCATACCGTTATTTACCATTTGCTCTGTGCGGCGATTGAAAATGAATTTTGGGATATTTAAGAATGATATCGAGGGGAAAGGAAACGGGATGATAAAGATCATAGAGCCCGATTTTATACATACGGATGAAAGAGGGAAGCTGGTGCAGATGGTTCATAGTGGGTGGAGTCAGGTAAATGTAATTACTTCAAAGGCGGATGCAGCCAGGGGAGGACATTACCATAAGGTGAATCAGGAGTTATTTTATGTTGTAAACGGCAGATTTCGGGTAAGAGTGAGAAAAGAAGAAAAAGAAGAGGAGTATCTGTTTGCAGAAGGAGATATGTTTTTAATACCAGAATATGTCATTCATGATTTTTATTATGAGAAAGATACCGTTATTATAAGTATGTACAGTAGAGGCGTTATGCTAAGCGATGGGCAAATGGATTTATATGTCACAGATTGACCAGGCGTTGTCTCAACCAGGCATAGCAAGAAAGGAGGATGAGTGCAATGCGTATGACAGAGGAAATTCCTGTATATAAAGAGCAGATTTATTTTGATAAAAAGAACAAATACTGTCTGTTAATCCCTTTGTATAATGAAAAAGAACGATACCGCAGACAGGTGAAGCATATGCAGAGGGGAAATGTTTTTAAGAAAGTAGATGTAGTGATCTGTGACGGAAATTCCAATGACGGATTGACAGACGGAGATTTTTTGCGCAGCAGCGGACACAGGGCAGTTTTAGTTCGTAAAGGAAAAGGCAGATATTCTACTGATTTGCAAATGGGGTATGCTTGGGCATTGTCACAAGGATATGAAGGAATGATCTCTGTAGACGGTAATAATAAGGACGATGTTTCTAATGGAATCGATTTATTTATATCTAAGCTGGAAGAAGGATATGGTTATGTGCAGGGATCAAGATTTATAAAAGGCGGAAGGGGAATACGAACACCTTTGAGCCGGTATTTGGCAATGAAGCTGATTACACAGCCAGTGATGACATATTGTGCAGGCTTTAAACTGACGGATACGGCAAATGGATTTAAGGCATATTCCAGAGAATTTTTGCAGGATCAGGATGTGCAGCCTTTTCGTAATATCTTTTATGGATATGAGCTGATTTATTATCTGCCTGTAAAAGCCTGCCGTTTAGGTTATAAGGTTACAGAAGTACCTGTTACAAGAATTTATCCTAAAAACGGCGAGGTGCCGACAAAGGTAGGAGGGATGAAAGGGAATCTGTATATACTGAGTATCTTATGGAAGATGATATGGAAAAGATATGAACCAATAAAGAAAATAGGAAAGGCTAAATAAGAAATCTGTATGGATGTATCCCAATGAAAGAGAGGAGCAGGAGGAAGGATCGGATCATGATGAAAGAAAATAGGATCGGTCTATTGAAAATGACTGTTGCGGTTCTGTTAGGAATGTATTTTTCAATGATATTTACGAATATAATTTCACCTAAAGTACAAGTATTTATTGATACTGCAAAAGTTTCTTCGGATCAATCGGTACAAGTATTTATTTATGATCGGGAATACGAGACGATTGATCCAGATGAAAACGGGTATTATACCTATTCTGCTGAAATATATGGGAAACCATATGATTTGGTTTTTAAAATAAATGCTTCTGGCTTGGAGTGTTCCAA
The DNA here is from genome assembly GCA_947090545.1 of uncultured Eubacterium sp. GTDB lineage: Bacteria > Bacillota > Clostridia > Lachnospirales > Lachnospiraceae > Eubacterium_J. The sequence continues at coordinate 22,635 of CAMUPC010000015.1, forward strand.
AATGCAAGGGGGGGGGTACTACGATGTTGAGAAAATATCCGATATTACATCGTATTCGCTGTATCAGGACGTATATTGTGTAAAGCTAAATGCGGCCAGCAAGTGGCATCTCGTTGTTTTTACTGTTTACAGTGTTCTGTTTAGTGTTCTTTTTTGGGGTATTCTAAAAAAAGAAATTTTTGCTGGCAAGCAGTATACGCATGTGCTGACTTATTCTCATACAGCATTTTTGCATATTGGATGGAAGCCGGTAATGGTTTCGATGATTGCGGCATTGGCATCTCTTGCGGTTTATTATGGATGCGATTTGAACGTATTGTCGGAGACAATCATTCTTTATCAAAAGGGAATCGATTTTTATCAGATGTTTGCAGCACTGAATGATTATAAACAGGCTGGGCTGCTGATGTGGCAGTATGACGGATCGATGTTTGCTGGTTATCATTTCGTATCTTATTTGATTTACCCGTTTCTGCATTATTTTGATCCGCACCAGTACCATTGGATACAGGCAGCTTGTTATAAGCTTTTTCATATGGCATTATATAATCTGTTGGTTTTATCTGTCATCAGTTATCTTGCTGATCATGATTTTATATCGGAAAGTAAAATAAAAAAGGTATATTATTGGTCTGTATTTAATCCGCTCACATTTTATGTCGCGATTTTATTTATACAGTTTGATATGCTGCCGGCTTATTGTATTACGCTAGGGGTTTTGCTGCTGAGCAAATTACAAAATAAGAAGAGATTGTCGGCTATGCTGCTGGCGTTTGGAATTTCCTGCAAAATGACAATGTTTTTACTGATTCCGCTGCTTGCATTTTTGATTGTGTTTGTAATGCTACAGCAAAGAAAGCAGATGAAGAAGCAGAAGCTGTGTTTTTTTGCAGTCTTATGTATGCTGCTGGCTGTTTTTTTGGTTCTTCCAAGGATATTAAGGACGCCGTTGTCTGCCGCTTTGGGGCATTTGGCTCAGGCGGAAAGGATTTGGTTTACAACCATTCCATATGCGCCGGAAGTATTTTTATTTGTGGCAGTTTTCGGGCTTGCGGTACTGCATATTTTTCATCTGTGCAGCGTACACCTTGGGATCAAAAAAGAGAGGATGATTCTGAATACTTTATATGGCATCGGTGCAGTTGTTTTGATCTTTTCTTTTGCGACCTTGGCAACTCCTGCGTTTTTTCTTGAAACAATTCCGGCGTTTGTTCTTTTCTATGCGTCGGCTGAAGATGATTTCCAATCCTTTTGGTTTGGCATTTTGGGTATGATGATTGCGGCGAATATGATGTTTATGCCGGAAGGCGATATTACGGCTTCTTTGCTTTTTATAGGAAAGCAGCCTGTATTTACGTCTATTTGCAGGATGATGGAGCAGATGGGGCAGGGAGTCCGTTGGAATTCGTTGCTTCATACGATTTCATCATCTGCAATGTTTGCTTATGCAGTGATTTTTGCAAAAAAAGGAAAGCTGCTTTTGCAAAGTCATGAAAAAGAAAACGGAGAGGAGATGAAATCATGGATAAAATAAAAGCATGGTTAAAACTGCTCCGGGTTCGGCATTATATCAAAAATGCATTCATCTTTTTTCCGTTATTTTTCAGCGGAAGATTTTATACTGTTCATATGGATTTGGTTCTTGCTGGGAGTATTGTTTTTTCCTTTGTTTCGTCGATCGTATATGTGGTCAACGATATCAATGATATAGAAAAAGACAGGGTACATCCGGTAAAATGCAGCCGGCCTCTGCCAGCGGGAGATTTGAGTATTCGTGAGGCGAAAGCCGCAATAGCAGTGCTTTTCATACTGACAGGCATTCTTTTTTGCTTATTTCATTTAGATTTGCTGTCTTTGTGCATTGTTTTGGGATATTTGCTTTTGAACCTGTTTTACAGCAAATATGCGAAAAATATTCCTGTTGTAGATGTATTGATCCTGGCGTCTGGTTATTTGCTAAGGGTATTTTACGGAGCGGAACTGGCAGGGGTGAAGGTATCGGAATGGATGTATTTTACAGTACTTTTTGGAGCTTTGTTTATGGGGCTTGGAAAAAGGCGGGGAGAAACCAGATGTATAGATGGCGGGCATTCCAGAAAAGTATTGCAGTATTATAATGAACAATTTCTGGATAAAAATATGTATCTGTCTTTGGCAGTTACGATTGTATTTTATGCTTTGTGGTGTGTTTCAGAAGAGGTTTCTTCGATGTATCCGCAGATGATCTGGACTACGATTTTGGTATACGCAATCTGTATGAAATATACGTTGATTTTGGAAAAAGGCTCGGATGGAGACCCGGTGTCAGTTCTTTTTGCAGACAAGGTGCTTTTAGGAATGGTTGCAGGGTTTGCGGTTATTATTTTATGGATGATGTATGGATAAAGGGGTGCAGGCGCGTGGATGAAAAGCTGAGGAAAAGAGATAAGAAAATTGACTTGTATCGGGGGATAGCTGCCATCGGAGTCGTTTCTATACATACGGCATTTTGGTCAGGTGAGAGCTATGTTCCGCAGTGGTTTCAGTCTTTGACACTATTGATCGATGTTCCGTATTTTTTCTTTATTGCCGGAAAAAGTGCACGTTTCCATGAAGGATCGGTCGTCCAGACAGGCAGAAGCTTATATAAAATGTGGATCAAATGGATATTTGCGGTTTCGGTACTGGCAGTCGGCTGCTTTATTTTTAAGGGGGGGGGTATTACAGATTTCAGAGATTTGCTGCGGAATTTTTGGTTTCATGTGTCCTTTGAAGGGCTGCCTGTAATTGGCGGTTCGATCTGGTTTATGCCGTATTATATTGTGGTTTCATTGGTAAACCAGGTGATGCTTGCTATCTTGCCATACAGCAGTGAAATGTTTGGAGACGGTAAGAAATGGTATTGCGGGCTTATGTTGTTTGCTTTTTGCTGGACAGCAGCCGGACATGGATTTTTGGGAATGGATGCCTATTATTTATTTTATAGTTTTTACTGGATGCTTGGTATAATCAGCCCATCGCTACAGATTAAGCATTTAAAAAAATTAATGCAGATTCTTTTTCTTGTTTTGACAGGTTATTTATTAGCGGGGTATTATACAGATATTCCATATATGAATTTGCAGCAGGCTAAATTTCCTCCGCAACTGCCATATCTTTTTGCTTCTTTGATAGGGATTGCTTTCACCGTTTATTTTGAAAGACATATAAAGAAACCGAATCCCTATGTTGTACATATCGGACAGAATGCGTTTTTCTATTATATAGCGCAAGGAGTTGGCAGCAGTATGCTGTATCGGATTCTTCCAATGATCACGACGGATCTGTGGTTTGTTAAATGGGGAATTTCTTTTATAGCTAACCTGCTGATTACGGTTGTAACCGCGGAGTTTTTCGCTGCGGCTTATGGATGGCTTGAAAAATTTTGCAAGAAGGTTGTTTGGGTTGTCGTCAATAGAAATTAGTTCGAGGGAAGGTTAGCATGATTTGCAGGAAAAAAATATTCCATTGGCAGGTATTATGCCTGTTGGGTTATTTGTTGTTTTTAATTGCTTCTGCATGGAAAGGAAACAGAACGGTTATATACAGCACGGATATTTCAATGCATGGAGATCTGGATGACTTTTTTGATTTATCTGTGATTTCTTCTATTCAGGACATAGATTTGAAAGTCATTATAGATGGATTTGATTTACAAGAACAAAAAAGCGGGCTTACATCAGTTCGGCGATTTGATAAGATTCTTGAACGGACAAATGAGTATATGCTGGGATCTTTGCAGAAATTTTCTGGACAGGCAAATGGTTTTTGTCACAGCACGATCCTACAATGGCTTGAAAGCTCCGGGGGGGGGTGCGACATTATTACGGTCGGGAGTTTAAGAGATATTGCAAAAGCATATTGTTCCGACCGGGAGCTGTTTTTGAAAAAAGTGAATAAAATATATGTATTCGCCGGAGATGCACAGGGGACGTATGTAGAAAATAATGTCGCTTTGGATGAAGAGGCATTTTTGACAATTATGAATTCAGGATTGGATATATACTGGATTCCGTGCTTTGAAAACGGGTTGTGGACAACAGGCATGAATACTTCCTATTTTACAGTGCGGCACAGTGAGATTTTTCAAAAAGAGGATGGAGCGCTTCTCAGATGGTTTGTATATTATTTTCTGAGAGGGCCGGGAGATTATCATAAATATGAGATGTCAAAAGATGACAGGGAAATGTTTATGGCAGATATAAGAAATATTTGGTGCGCGCCGATTTTTACGATTTTAGACGGCAGTATCGGGCAGTATCTAAAAAAGCTGAGTGCGCAAAAAGGAGAGCAGGTTCCTATGCCGTTTGAATTTATAGAAAAGCAGGTAGAATTTGGTTCAGGCGGCAGGGTTACGTATCAAAAAGGAAATTTGATCCATTGTTTTCATATTACGCAAAGGGATGCTTATGAAGAATTATGTAAATTTATTTTAAAAGAGATCGAAGGCAGTTTAATTTCATAAAAAATTAATCTTCCTGACAGGTTGTAAAATCTGCCATAAAGTGTTAAAATGGAACAAATTATGGAAAAAGAGGAGGAACGACATGTCAAAGAAGATTCAAAAAATACTGACATTATTTCTAGCAGTTGCAATCATGCTCACAGGTATGCCGATCAAAGCGAAAGCAGCGGCAGACCCGGCATTTCAGACAACTTATTCGGCCTTTTATGAAAACCGTGCCAACCAGGGCATTTACGATATTCAGGTCAACAATGTACAGAAAGGCTACATATTAAAATGGCATATTACAGGAAAGGGCAAGAAATATGCGTCCTTTGATACGAAAAAGATCATTGCCAAAGGCACAACCGTTACAAACAAGCTGACCATCGACAGCAACGGGGAAATGGCGTTTGCGGCAGGCGAGCGTATCCGTATCACTGTAAATGTATATACGTCCAAATGGAAGCTGGTAGACAAGCTTACCTTTGCCGGAAAGCTGCAAAGCAAGGCAAAGTCCGTGAATATTGACACAACAGCCGTCGGTGATTTAAAGAAGCTCAAATCCGGCGAGACGTATAAGTTCCGTGCGGTTATGACGCCGGCAAATGCGACAAGCAAGGTTTACTGGCAGGTAAAGGACGCCCAGGGCAAAGACTATTCTTCGCAGATTACCGAGGATGGGGCTTTTACGCCGCTTCAGTCAGGAGAGTATACAATTAGCGCTACGCCTAGAAACTCAGCGAAGGGCGCCGCACTTTGCACAAAACAGGTGCAGGCGACCGTTGGCACATTTATTGAAAAAATTGAACAGACGGCGTCCAATGCATTTCGGATTACGTTTGCGGCGGCTCCGGCGGCAAAATTTAAGGAAACAGATTTTACTGTAAAATCAGGGGAATCTGCAAACGTAGTGAAAAAGATCAAATATTCGGAGGATGGAAAGAGCGTCGATGTTACTACGGCGACCAGCTTTTCCGACGGAAAGGTTTACAACGTTTCCTGCGCAGGCTATACAAAAGAATTTACGGCGAGTGTAGGAAAGCCTACCAAGCTTACGATTACAACGACGACAGCACAGGCGGGCAAGTATACGGTTATAGAGTATGCGCTGCATGACGCAAAAGGAATCGATGTAACGGAAACCGTGAAAAACGGTTCGTTCCGCTATACAGGAACGGTAACGAACGGGCTGTTAGACCAGCAGACGAACAAGCTGTTTATGACGACGATCGGCAGCATTGCCAATATCACATTAGAGTATACCGGGATTGACGGTACACGCTTAACGGATACCAAAACGATTGTCTGCGTAGAGCAGAAGGCAGAAGAAGCGGCGGATTCCAGATTTACACTGACAAACAGTGTCCAGGCGCCGACGTTCCGTGACCCGGATGTACGTGAGATTGCCATTGGGGACACGATGTACGCACACTTTAGCGCGCTGAACGAGAATGGGAATGCAATCGCATATGACAGCGTGACCTACGCTTCCTCAGATCCTGACAGCCTGATTGTCAGCTCACAGGGCAAGCTGACCCCGATTAAGGCAGGCGCGGTAACCGTTGTAGTAACAGCGATGCAGAGCAGTATCCCAGTGACCTATTCCTACAGCGTTACGGTAAAAGAAGGCCGTTACCTTGCGTCCATTCAAATGAAAGAAACGGCTATCCAGATGTCAAATGTAAATGTGCAGGGATACCAGAAGGAAATCCCGGTTACCGCGATGGACCAGTATGGAGAAAGGCTGGTATTAACCAATGCGACGGGCGTTATTACAGAAGCATACGGGCGCCAGATCGCCAGCTTTGACCCGATCAATAACTGCATTATTGTGAAAACGCCGAACGCGTCTGTTGGCATTTATAACTGTGTGCTGGCACTCACCTATCGCGGGGTAACCTTAAATCAGAATTTTACTGTGATCGTATCAGCGCCAGTCAGCGGTGCTTACACGTATCAAGTAGAAATGAGCAATAATACGGTGGATTTGGCAGTGAATGAAAATACGGTCGGAAATAAGGAGGTCGTTGTACGCCTTGCAAGATACCGCGGCGGCGTATTTGAAAATTATATCAACTTTAATTCGGCAAAAATCCAAAAAGGAAACGTATCTTATGCGCCGAATCTGATGACGGCGGCAACCGGAAGCGCGATTACAGGAAATCGGAGCGAGCTGCGCCTGACGCCGCTTACGATTTCAGACGTGCCGGATAACAGCGGAGTTTCCATGTGCTCAAAGGCAGAACAGGGTGTTTATGTCATTACGCTTAGCGGATATGCTGCACAGTCAGGATCTTATGGGCAAAACGCGGTATCCGCGAACCTGGAGCTGACAAATACACAGAAAACGCCGGAGTTTGGCATTAAAAACTTGACAACAAGCATGTCTGTGCAGACAGCGCTGCAAATGGCGATGGATTGTATACAGATGACGAACGGGGATATGATTACGGACTGTACCGTAACCGGATATTCTCAGCCGGGATCTTCGATTATTGTAAAGAGCGGCGAGCAGGTGAATATCAGTACGATTACAGTCAGGACCGTTGTTACGATTAAAGACCAGAGAAAAGTGTATGTCGATCATGTAATGCCGGTTGGCAGGACGTTTACGAACCGATAAGGACATGCATGGGGCTGCCGAACGGCAGCCAGGCAAAAGAAAAATGATAAGCAGAAGGGGTGTTGGAAATTTTCTGACAGCCCCTTTTGTGTTAGAAAAAAACAAAGTACAGTGTTGCGGAAATAACAGTAAATACAGTGCCTGCATGTTGTGCCAGCGCAAGGCGGAGGAAGGAAGCGATGTGGTGGTTCCATTGCTGACTGACGACAACGGGCGATGGCGCAAATGGCAGGTGCTGTATGACTGTTATTTCCGCAATGATGTATTAGAATAGCAGCAGTTATTTATAGCTCCTTAGCTTGCAGGACGAATTGGAATGGTGCGGCGTATGAATATGAAAATATTTTATAAATAGTAGTTGAATTATTGACGCAGTTGCAGTATAATGATTGAGACGGAAATGGGTTTTAGTTAGGGAATACATAATGGAAATAAAAGGAAGTTAAAAAACAGTTAAGGAGGTATGTGAAATGTTGGATCAGAAAGACTTGGAAGCGTTTAGAGGAATTATGAAAGAAGAGATCGTAGAATCCGAAACAAGGATGAAGGGAACGATCAAAGAAGAAATGGCGGAATCGGAAACAAGGATGAAAGAAGAGATCGCGAAATCGGAAACGAGAATGAAAGAAGAGATCGCAAAATCGGAAACAAGGATGAAGGGAACGATCAAAGAAGAAATGGCGGAATCCGAAACAAGGATGAAAGAAGAGATCGCGAAATCGGAAACAAGGATGAAGGGGACGATCAAAGAGGAAATCGCGGAATCGGAAACGAGAATGAAAGAAGAGATCGCGAAATCGGAAACAAGAATGAAGGGAACGATCAAAGAGGAAATTGCGGAATCGGAAACGAGGATGAAGGGAACGATCAAAGAAGAAATCGCGGAATCGGAAACGAGAATGAAAGAAGAGATCACGAAATCGGAAACAAGAATGAAAGAAACGATGCAAGAGACAATCGCGAAATCAGAAGCATCCATGAAGGTAGTAATGAGAAAAGAGATTACAAGATCAGAAAATCTTATCTTGGACGAGATGGAGCGGACGAGAAATATTTTAGAAAATAAAATTACAAAAATGCAGGAAAATATGGATGAATTAAAGCAGTATTATCATCTGGTGAAGCTGGAAAATGAAAATGCGAAAATGTTGTTTCAAATGATTGAGGATTTATCTAAGCGGGTTGTTAAATTAGAACAAAAGACAGCATAGAGAAACGGAAATATAGGTGCCCTGTTATTGTAACTGTAAACAGATGAATAAAATTCATCTGTAAAGTGAAAAATTCTCACACTTTCACTTTACAAACGAAAAAGATATTATTATAATAGAATTCGTTGATAAGAAATAGAAATGCAAAGTTTAAAAGGGTTAACATTTTAAAGTTGTTATTCCAATCGTTATTAAACAGTTCTTGCAGAAGAAACAGTTACATAAAAAGGAGATTAGGAAAATGAACAGTGGACTTGAGATCAGATGGCATGGCAGGGGCGGCCAGGGTGCAAAGACGGCGGCGCTGCTGCTGGCGGATGCGGCGTTTAAGACAGGGCAGTATGTACAGGGATTTCCTGAGTATGGCCCGGAGCGTATGGGTGCGCCGATAACGGCTTACAACAGGATCGGCAGGGAGCCGATTCGCGTGCATTCTAATATTTATACGCCAAATCTGGTGATGGTTGTGGATGAGACATTGCTGCATTCTGTGGATGTGGCCGCAGGGCTTAAGAAGGATGGTGCGGTGATTATTAACACGCCGAAAACGAGAAAAGAGATTCTGCCGCTTTTAAATGGTTACAGGGGCAGCGTCTATACAGTGGATGCCAGAAGGATTTCGGAGGAGACATTGGGAAAGAATTTTCCAAATTCGCCAATGCTGGCAGCAGCCGTTGCGGTCAGCGGAGTGATGGAGCGGGAAGCGTTTTTAAAAGAGATGCAGGGCTTGTATGAGCATAAATTTGCAAAAAAGCCGGAGGTTGTGGAAGGAAATATGCTTGCGCTTACAAAGACGTTTGAGATTATGGAAGAAATGTTAAAACAGGAAGAAAGAAAAAGCGCATAGCAGCGTGAATGAGCGCAAAAAGAAAAAAGGAAAAGAAATCGGAGATTCTGATTGATGAGGACAAACGTACATAAAATAAATGAGCAGACGAGGCATCAGGATTTGACAGAGGGACTGATGATGTTTGCTCCGGGAACGAGTAAATATTTTCATACGGGTGAGTGGAGGACGAGCACGCCGGTATTTCATGCGGATTTGTGCAGGCAGTGTATGCTGTGCGTGCCGGTTTGCCCGGATTCGAGTATTCCTGTGCAGGATGGCGTGCGGGGAGATTTTGATTATGATCATTGCAAGGGATGCGGGATTTGCGCTAAAGCCTGTCCGTTTCATGCAATTACGATGAAGGAGGGGAGATAACAATGGCGATCAAAGACCGTATGTCAGGGAATGAGGCAGTATCTTTTGCAATTCGTCAGATTAATCCTGACGTCATGCCTGCATTTCCGATTACTCCATCGACAGAGATCCCGCAGATGGTGTCTGCTTATATTGCAAATGGCGAGATGGATACGGAGTTTATTCCAGTTGAGAGCGAGCATTCGTCTATGAGCGCTGCGATTGGCGCACAGGCGGCGGGGGCGAGGAGCCTGACGGCGACTTCTTCGGCAGGGCTTGCGCTGATGTGGGAGGAGCTGCTTTTGGCGGCGTCGAACCGGATGCCGATTGTGCTTGCGCTTGTGAACCGTACGCTGTCCGGGCCGATCAATATTAACTGTGACCATTCGGATGGAATGGGCGCCAGGGATACCGGATGGATTCAGATCTATGCAGAAAATAACCAGGAAGCGTATGATAATTTTATCCAGGCATATCCGATTGCGGAGCATGAGAACGTACATCTTCCGGTGATGATCTGCCAGGACGGTTTTATTACGAGCCATGCGGTGGAAAATATCGAACTGCTGGAGGATGACGCAGTAAAGCAGTTTGTCGGCGAATACCAGCCGGAGGAATATTTGCTGCATCCGGGGTATCCGGTTGCGGTCGGGCCGTATTCTGCGTCCGGCTATGTGATGGAGGCGAAGAAAAACCAGGAACTTGCGATGGAGAATGCAAAAGAAGTGATTCTTGCGGTCGCAAAGCGGTTTGAAAAGCTTTCTGGAAGAAGTTATGGCTTGTTTGAACAATACAGGACAGAAGATGCGGATTATATAATGCTGCTGATTGGTTCCGCGGCAGGTACGGCAAAGCAGGCGGCAGACGAACTGCGTGCCAGAGGAAAAAAGGCCGGTATTATTAAATTGCGGGTGTTTCGCCCATTTCCGGCGAAGGAGCTTGCCGAGGCTTTGAAGCATTGCAAAATGGCGGCGGTTATGGATCGCTGTGAAAGCTATAACGGCAATGGCGGGCCATTAGGATGCGAAGTGGACGCAGCTTTGTTTAGAAATAAAATCACGATTGAAACCGTGAATTATCTTTATGGGCTGGGCGGGCGTGATTTTACAGTGGACGATGTGTTTGCGGTATTTCAGCAGTTGGAGGATGCATACCGAAATGGTACAAAGGTAGAACAGTTTCAATATATCGGGCTACGGAAATAGGAGGAAGAAGTGGATTATCAGACAGTGTTATCAGAAAAGGCAGGTCAGCCAACGGGCGGCAGTTATCGGCTAAAAGACTGGGTCAGCCGAAAGGAGCGCCTGGCACCTGGGCATCGGATGTGTGCGGGCTGCGGCGCCACAATCGGGGTGCGTGCGGTTTTGCGCGCGCTGCATGAAGGCGACCATGCGGTGATCGGCAACGCGACCGGATGCCTGGAGGTTTCTTCCTATATGTATCCGTATACGGCATGGGAGGATAGTTATATCCACAATGCATTTGAGAATGCAGGCGCGACGTTAAGCGGTGTAGAGACGGCATACCGCGCCCTGAAAAAACGCGGGCGGCTGCCAGGACAGGAGACGTTTAAGTTTATTACATTTGGCGGTGACGGCGGGACATATGATATTGGGTTTCAGTCGCTGTCGGGAGCGATGGAGCGCGGCCATGACATGGTCTATGTCTGCTATGACAACGGAGCCTATATGAATACCGGGATTCAGCGTTCGTCAGCGACGCCGATGTATGCGGACACGACAACGACCCCGGTTGGCACATGTTCAAACGGGAAAATGCAAAACCGCAAGGATCTGGCTTCTATTATTGCAGCCCATGATGTCGCGTATGTCGCGCAGACAACGCTGACACAGGATTTTAAAGACCTGCATTTGAAAGCGGAAAAGGCGATTTATACAGAAGGCGCCAGCTTTTTGAATATTTTGACACCTTGCCCGAGAGGGTGGCGCTATGAGACGCCGGAGATTATGGAGATCTGTAGGCTGGCGGTAGAAACCTGCTATTGGCCGTTGTTTGAAGTAGACCATGGGAAATGGAAGTTGTCCTATGAGCCGAAAAAGAAGCTGCCGATTGAAGATTTTTTAAAGCCGCAGGGCAGATTTAAGCATTTGTTCCAAAAAGGAAATGAGCATTTAATCGTGCAGTTCCAGGCGGAAGTAGACCGCCGTTGGGAAGAATTGCAGTATCAGTGCGCACGTTAGGAGAATCTGATGACATTATTAACATATCAGGTGTTTCAGACCGCAGCAAATATCGGCAGCTTTCAAAAGGCTGCCGATATTCTTGGTTTGACGCCTTCTGCAATCAGCCATACGATCTCGTCGATGGAACATGAGCTTGGCTTTACCGTATTAACGCGCAGCAAGTCGGGAATTGCGCTGACCAATTATGGAGAGCATCTGCTGCCGTATGTCAACGCGGTGCTGAACAGCGACGAAAGCTTACAGCAGGCGATCGCAGAATTAAATGGGCTAAAACAGGGAAAAGTAAAGATTGCGGTATTTTCCAGTGTATGTACGAACTGGCTGCCGGATCTTCTCCGCTCGTTTCAAAAACAGTTTGACAGGATTACAATGGAAGTGTTCCAGGGGACTTATGACGATGTGTACTATTGGATCAAAAACGGAGTTGCGGATCTTGGGTTTTTGTCGGTATCCAGTGCCAAGGATATTCCGATTGAGCCGTTGTATAAAGACCCGCTGCTTTGTGTGCTTCCAAAGGGGGCGCGCAAGGATACGTCCAAAGCTTATATGGATATTGAAGAAATGCGTGCGCATCAGTTTGTAACGCAGAGGGAATGTACGGATGCGGATATCCAAAACTTTTTAAAGGAAAATTCTTTGCGTATTCAGTCTAATTATCATGTGGTGGACGACTTATCTACGATTGCACTGGTGGCGAAAGGGTTTGGTATTTGTCTGATGCCGGAGCTTGTGATGCGGGATATTCCTTATGAGGTTGATTGTTATCCGGTTTATCCGCAGGCTTGCAGGATTATTGGGATTGCTGCGCTGCATCCTGAGTTTATGGCGCCTGCGGTGCGGACGTTGTATAATCATATTTTGGAGAGGTATCGGTGTTTGTGATTTTTTTTCATATGCGGACGCTGGGAGAGGGGATTGGCACGTCCTGGCGGCGTCCGTTCCAGAAGGTTAAGAAGCGCTAAGCGTCCTGCGGTTACGTTGTGGCACCGTCCGGGCGCGGCACCTAGTTCGCC
>CAMUPC010000016.1 GCA_947090545.1 uncultured Eubacterium sp.
CCCTGCTTTTGTTCAGCAGGATGCCAAGTGCTTCTAAACCTTCTTCCAAGGCCGCAGCCAGGGCGTGCCCATCCCCTCTCCCGGCTGGTTTTCACATGTTTTACACACGATAGCGGCGCGTTATGCGTTTCCAAGGTTTCTTGTTTCTTTGCGCAAATGTTAAGGCTTAGACTGTGAGGAGTTTTCATTTGGGTCTGGATGCGGTGTTGGCTTTTATCAGTTTTTTATTTAGAGCTTGCGATAACCAGCCGGAGGAAGGGGCGCGGGACTGGCTTGCGGTTCCGTTGGAAAAATGTTAGGAGCCCTTGGTATCCTGCTGAACGAAAGCAGGGGCGAAGCCAAGCGGCACCTTTAGCTGCTGGCGGAAGCCAGGGCGAACTAGGTGCCGCGCCCGGACGGAGCCAAGATGTAGCGCAGGATGCTTAGGGCTCCTTACATTTTGGAAAAGGAACCGCAAGCCAGTCCCGCGCCCCTTCCTCCAGCGTCCTTATCTGAAAAAAATACGGCACAAGACGAAAACTGTCACATTCTGGTTCACCAAGGTTAGGAGAAAAACACAGATGATCCATAGAAAAAGATTTAAAATCAGTACCAATAAAAAAGAATATCTGCTCGCCGCTTTTTTTGCCTTGCTGTATCTTACCTTATCGGCAGGCACTTTAAAGGCAGCTACATCTGCCGCAGAAGCATCCGCACCGCAAGGGCCGCAGTACAGTGAGGACGGCAGCCAGATCATATACACCAATCTCTTTTTTGGAAGCTACCCGCAGTCCGAGGTGACTGGAGCTGACCTGACGCCTGCGATTCAGGATGCGGCATATGACAGTTATGGAGACGCGTGGGTGGATGGTGTTAAGTACCGCCGTGTCCGCAAGGAAGATGCCAATCAGAAGGAGCAGTTTGGAGACAGCGAATACCGGTATTTTAAATGGGAGCGGATTCGGTGGCGTGTGCTTGCCAATGATGGAAATACGTTGTATGTCCTGGCGGATACGGGGCTTGACTGCAAAAGCTATCATGAGATGGGCGCGGCAGTTGCCTGGGAGGACAGTTCTCTGCGCAAATGGCTGAATGGTGCTTTTTATCGCACTGCTTTTTCTGACAGTGAGCGTGCGGCGATTGTGCAGCAGACGGTGGACAATCCTGCTTATGCGGCGCAGGGGACAGACAGCAGTACGCAGGATTTTATTTATGTACCGTCGATGGAGGAGATGGCGGGACGCAATTATGGGTTTCCTGCTGTTCAAAATCCATCTCCGTGCCGACAGATTCCGGCGAGTGCGTATGCGTATGCAATGGGGGCGCGCCTGGGCGAAGAGGATGGAACCGGGGAGCAGTTTTGCTGGTGGTGGCTGCGCAGCCCGGCTTCTGAGGAAGCGAATCCGTTTCGTTATGCGGCGCTGATGGGCAGTTCTGGGGCTTTTACGATGTATGGGCTTGTGGAAAATAAATACCGTGCTGTCGTTCCGGTGCTGCATATCCGCCTGGATTCTGGTGTGTGGACACGGGCGGATGATGCGTCGAGCGGTTCCGGCGGCGGGGAGTCTGCCGCAGAGCCTTTGGCTGTCAGCGCCCCGCATATGCAGCGCAGCCAGAATGTTGCAGCGTTTGACGTACAGGCGAGCGGTGGGCTTACAGACGAATACGAGTACCAGTGGTATTATGCCCCTTCCGATACAGGCAGCGGGCACCCGCTCAGCGAGTCTGATTACCAGTCGATCGTCTGGCAGGGGAAAGCGCTGTATATTGACCTGAAAGCGGACGACGTACCCGACGGGCTGTATTTATATTGTGCGGTCAGTGACGGGCGGTCTACGGTGGAAAGCAGCCGTGTCTGGTTTTCCAAAAAGAAAAAAAGCCAGACGATTACGTACAATAAGGGCAGTATTCAAAACGGGCAGATCGCTTACGGCGAAGCTTTTTCCTTAAAGGCAAAAAGCAATGGCGCGGCGTCTGCGATTTCTTATCAAAGCAGCAATCCGAAGATTTTGTCCGTCAGTGCATCCGGCAGGCTGAAAGCAAAAAACTACGGCAAGGCGTCTATTACGATCACAGCTTCGGATTCGCCGACCGATGAATACGGCAAAACGACCAAAAAGATCACCCTGGCTGTCGTCCCAAAACAGGTGCAGGTAGCAAAGATCGTGCGTACAAGAAACAGCCAGGGCAGGCTGGAAAGCGTCTATGTCGAGTGGAAAAAGGACAAGACTATCGACGGATGCCAGTATAATATCGCCTACAACAAAAACTATACGAACAGCACCAACGGAGAAAAGGAAGGCACAGACAATTTCGTGCGCTTGAAATACTTGGACGTCAGCAAGGAAAAGCTGTATATTCGGGTGCGCACGTATAAAAAGGTTGGCAAAAAGACGTACTATGGAGCATGGAGCAAGAGCTATATGCTGGCGATTACGTAACAAAAAACAGGATGGTGAAGCTTTTGTGTTAGGGCGAAGGAAAACAGACAGGAAAAAAGAAAACAACATGCAGCCGGATATGCAGCTAGGTGCCTTGTGTGCCTTGCAGGACATACAGCCAAATATGCAGACGCCGCCGGATACAGATCTGGAAGTGATTACCGAACAGCTTACAGAGTCCAAAGTCGTGACACAAAAGCTTCCGAAAAATAAAAGCACGACAGGCACGTCCTTATCCGGCACCCATATGATACAGATCGGGACAGCAAGCATTATCGGCAGCCGCAGGTCGCAGCAGGACGCTGTGTTTGGCTATGCGTCCGGCGGGACGGCGCTTGGCATTGTCTGTGACGGCATGGGCGGGCTTGCCGGAGGAGAAACGGCAAGCCGTATTGCGCTCCAAAGCCTTGCCGATGCGTGGTTTGCGCAGTTGGAAATCGAAATAGATGATATTCCGGGTTTTTTCCGCAGGCAAGCCGCCGAAGCGGACAGGAAAGTCTATGTGCAGGAGGATACAGCCGGCAGGAGGCTACAGGCGGGCACAACGATTGTAGCCGCGATTATCCAAAAAGGCGGGCTGTACTGGCTCTCAGTCGGTGACAGCAAGCTGTATTTTATCCGCGGAAAAGAAATTCTTTCCTTAAATGTCGAGCATAATTACAGGATGGAGTTAAACGCGCTGCTGCGCCAGGGCAGGCTGACCGCGCAGGAATACGCGGCGGAAGAATACCGGGCGGAAGCGCTGACCAGCTACCTGGGCATCGGGGATCTCTCCGTGATGGACGTAAGCCCCAGGGCATATCCGCTTAGGGAAGGCGATACGATTCTGCTGGCAAGCGACGGGCTGTATCGAAGTCTGCACGAAGAAGAGATTCTTGCAATCGTCCAAAAAAACAGCCATTCGGTGCAGCAGGCGGCACAGGCGCTGACTGCGGCGGTAAACGGCAGAAAAAAACAGGACAATACGTCTGTAGTAATGATGCGTTATACGATGGAGAAGCGAAGATGATATTAAAAAGATGTGACAAGGGACACTATTATGACGGCGAGATCTATCAGGAATGCCCGGAATGCAGCGGGAAGGCACAAAATGCCCAGGCGTTTGGCATGGAGGATACTGATTATGGAGACGAAGATTCTGTGACGGTCGCCCTGCCGCGCTCGCATGGACAAAGCAGTGCAAAAAACCAGGCACGCTTGGATGCATCGGAGGAGGAAAATGTAACAGTCGCCCTGCCGCATTCACATGGACAGCGCAAGCCCCGCAAACGTACTTTTAAGCCGGTGGTAGGCTGGCTTGTCTGTATCCAGGGAAAGGATTTCGGCAGCAGCTTTACGTTGCAGCTCGGCAAAAACTATATCGGCAGGTCTGTGCATATGGACGTGATGTTGCAGGGAGATGAAAGCATTGCCATGGAAAAACATGCGGCTGTGTATTATGTGCCGAAGTACCGCAGGTTTGCCGCAGAACCGGGGACGGCAGGAAAGCGGGTGTTTGTCAACAAAGAACAGATCCTGCGCCCGGTCTGGATCAAACAGCATGATAGGATAACGCTTGGAAATACAAGCCTGATGTTTTTTCCGTGCTGCGGAGAACATTTTAGCTGGGAAGAGCTGTTAAGAAAGTACATGGACAGCAGACGGCAATAAGCAAATGACAGGGGGAGCGGATATGACAAGATGTATGGGCTGCATGGCTGAGATGACAGAGCAGGAACGGATATGCAGGCATTGCGGATACCAAAAGGACACAGATGTAAAAGAGGCATATTATCTGCTGCCCGGTACCATTTTAAAAGAAAAATACCTGATCGGCAGGGTGCTGGGCTACGGCGGATTCGGCGTTACGTATATCGGATGGGACCAGGTTTTGCAGCGCAAGGTAGCGGTCAAGGAATACCTTCCCAGCGATTTTGCGACCAGAAGCTACGGCTCCAGGCGGGTCACCGTATTTTCCGGCGAAGCGGCAGAGCAGTTTCAGGCGGGGCTTCACAGCTTTTTATTTGAAGCGAGGCGCCTGGCAAAGTTTAACGCGGTTGCGGAAACCGTCGATATTTACGACTGCTTTGAAGAAAACGGCAGCGGCTATATCGTGATGGAATACTTAGACGGCGCAACCGTCAAGGAAGTGCTGCGCAAAAGAAAACGCATCTCGGTCGAACAGGCACGCGCCATCGCACTGTCTGTCCTGCGGGGCTTATCCGCTGTCCATAAAGAATCGATTATCCACCGTGATATCGCGCCGGACAATATTTTTATTACAAAAACAGGCAGGATCAAGATCTTAGATTTCGGCGCCGCCAGATACGCAACGGCAGTGCAGTCCAAGAGCCTTTCCGTTATTTTAAAGCCTGGCTTTGCGCCGGAAGAGCAGTACCGCAGCCGCGGCGAGCAGGGCCCGTGGACGGACATCTACGCACTTGGCGCGACGATCTACTGTATGATTACCGGAAAGCGCCCGGAAGAATCGATCCAGCGCCTTGCCGATGACCATGTAAAACCGCCTTCCCAGCTAGGCATTACGATCGACCCCAATATCGAAAACGCCATTATGAACAGCTTAAACGTCCGCAAAGAATACCGTATCCAGGACGCCGACAGCTTTTACCGCGCCCTGTGCGGCAAAGAAGAGGTCGAGCGCATTGTAGAAAAAACAGACGCCAAAATCAACTGGAAGCTGCCCCTTTGGATGAAAGGCGCCGCCGTCTTTGCCGGCATCCTTGTATGCATCTGCGTTGGGCTGTTTGCCACCGGAAATCTGGGATTTACAAAAAAAGAAATTACAAGCGCTGACGGCATTACAGCGCTGAGCGGGACACAGCGGTATGTGCCGAATGTCTCCGGCATGAGCTATGAAGAAGCTCAAGCCATAGTAAAAGAAAAAAATCTGAACCTGGTGATCAGCGGCATGAACTACAGTGAGAGCATTGCCAAAAATAAAATATTAAGCCAGAATCCGAAAGACGGCTCGATCGCAGACGCAGAAGCAACGATCCAGGTCATTATGAGCGGCGGCAAAGAAGAAGTGATGATGCCGGACTTATCCGGCATGACCGCAGAGGAAGCAAAGCAGCTTATTACAGGGCAAAACCTGCTGCTTTCTGAAAATGGCGTCAGCGAAGAGTACAGCGACGTCGTGGAAAAAGGCAGGGTCATTACACAAAGTATCCCTGCGGAAGAGCGCATTGCTGTCCAGACAGAGATCACATTATCGGTATCGCTGGGAAGCCTGAATGAAGAAACAGCGATTTTACAGGTGCCGGATGTTACAGGCATGACAAAAGAAAAAGCGGTGAAGCAGCTTCAAAAGCTCAAGGAGCAGGAAGGCTTTACCTATGTGCTTGGTGAAGTAAAAAATAAATACAGTACTGATGTGGAAAAAGGAAAAATTATCAGCCAGAAGCCAAAAGCAGGGCAGATGGTGCGCACAAATGAGCCAATCTGTATCGTGGTCAGCAAAGGGCCGGAAATGGTGCAGATCCCAGAACTTGTCTATCTGACCAAAGACCAGGCGGTTGCGAAGCTGGAAAAGGCTGGGCTTACGGCGGAGATTAAGACGGAATACAGCGAGAAGGCGGCAGCAGGGCTTGTGACAGCGCAGAGTGCCAAGACAGGGTCGAAGGCGGCAAAAGGAAGCGTTGTTACGGTGACGGTCAGCCTGGGGAAAGCGCCGGTGCAGCAGAGCAGTGGGAATGCTGGGAACGGCGGAAGTGCTGGAAATAATGGAAGTACTGGGAATAGTGGAAGCAGCGGAGCGAGTGGATCGTCAGGTGGCAGTGGCGGAAGCAGCGGGAATGCCGGAAGCGGCGGAGCGTCGGGCGGAAGTGCTGGAAATGGCGGCGGACAGCCGTCTGGCGGGAATGCTGGGAATAGTGGAAGTGCTGGAAATAGCGGACAATCGCAGCCGGGTAGTGCTGGGAGCAGCGGGAATGCTGGGAACGGCGGCTCGGATGGGAATAAGGCGATTATGCCGGATGGCGGGAGTTTTGTTGTGGAATAGGGACGGATTGGATATAGGAGAAGGATATGAACAGAATTGTGAAACGAGGGGCGGCGTTGGGGCTGAGCCTGATGCTGGGTGTGATTGGAAGCGTGGGAGTGGCTAACCATAGATCCTATAGTGCTGCGGTTGTTAAAGCTGCGTTTACGGAAAATGAGCAGAAAGCAGCCGCAGGCGTGGTGGATATTTTAGATTATGAGAGTAATACTTCTGCTGCGGAATTTGCAGTAAACGATATTGCGGGATTTGAAAAGATTGCGGAATTGGTAAACTCTGGTAAGGAAACGTTTACAGGTAAAACAATTACGTTGATGGCGGATTTGAAGTATGATAAATCGGTTGAAAATAACCATAACGTAATTGGAGATTATGATCATGAATTTGATGGTATATTTGATGGCGGATTTCATACGATCAGTGGTATTCATCTGAATTCAGATTTAAGGTGTGTGGGACTGTTCGGGCGAACCGGATTGAATGGAAAGATTTCTAAAATTATTTTGGAGGATTCAAATATCATATCGCAAGGTTCTTCTACTTCGGATACATATTTCGCCGGAGGAATTGTAGGTGGTCCTTGTGAGGCAGTGGTAAGTGAATGTATTAGTGAAAAAAACGTTGAAGTTACGGGAGGGAGAAATACAGATACAGGTGGAATTGTAGGGGATATGTATGCAAATATATCCAAATGCATAAATCTTTCTTTAGTAAAAGGAATGGGTTGTTCTGGTGGAATTGCTGGATGTATTAATTCTGATGGAAAAATAAAAGAATGCATAAATTATGGAATGATATATAGTAATAATGATACTATGGGGGTTAGGATTGGAGGAATATGCGGTTTGTCAAACGGAGATACGGTTGAATGCTGCAATATGGGAGATGTATTAGCAGAAAATAAAGTATTAAGTACACCATGTGGCATTGGAGGGATTGCTGGTACCTCTGAAAAAGTTATAAATTGCTATAACACAGGACAAATTATTGGAGCAGATCGTTTGTATGCAGGAGGTATTGTGGGAACCAGTAATGGCTCAGATAGAATAATAAAGAACGGTTATTCAACGGGAGAGGTTAAAAATGGTTATCCTGGTGCTATTACATCTGTTTGTTCGAGTCGTATATGGGAATTGACCAATTGTTATTGGCTTACGGGAACAGCTCCTGACGGAGTATGTGAAACCGGACGTGGTGCATGGGCATCGGATGGAATTCAAGATACTTCTTCCGTTTTTGAATACAGTCGTGAGCAGATGGCATCTCAGGATTTTGTAAATGAATTAAATGAAAATTGTAAAAACATGGGCTATGATGAAGTATGGGAGCCGGATGACAAGGGGATTAACTACGGCTATCCGGTTTTAAAAAATGTTCCATATACGGTCGAGGAATTAACAAATTTTAATTTTAATGGTTTTGAGTGTAAAATTATGGATGGGGGTACAATTGGAATCCTAAAGTATCATGAGGATGGTTCCAATGTGGCATTAGTGGTGCCTGCGGAAATAGATGGAAGAAGTGTGACAAATATACTTGAAGGCGCTTTTGCAGATTGTACAGGTTTAACAGAAATTACCATCCCGGATAGTGTGACGGAGATAGGCACAGGTGCATTTCAGGGATGTACAGGCTTGAAAGAGATTCTCATTCCACAAGAGTTAACAACAATAGGCAATTCTGTATTTTCTGGATGTACAGGCTTGACAAAAATTACAATTCCAGACAGTGTCACAGCCATAGGAAATTCAGCTTTTGCTCAATGCAGCAGCCTGAAAGAAATAAGCATTCCAAATAGTGTAACAACCATAGAACAAGATGCTTTTAGCGGATGCAGCAGCCTTACAGACGTCTATTATGATGGAACAAAAAAACAGTGGAACGAGGTTCAAATTGCATCAGGCAGCGGGCTGGAAGATGAAAGAATTACAATCCATTTCAATAAAGAAGATGAAACAGAAAATATTTATGAATGCAGGATATTAGAGGATGATACAATTGAAATCGTAAAATATAACGGTTCCGATTCAATTTTACATATCCCTGAACAAATAGAGGAACGACGTGTTACAAGGATTGGAGAAGCAGCATTTTCAGGATGCACGAGCCTGACAGAAGCGGTGGTTCCATCTGGTGTCACAAGCATTGGCGGGTCAGCATTTTCGGGCTGTACCAATCTGGTGAAAATCGATCTTCCAGATGGAATTACGGATATCGAAGGAAATGCCTTTTTGAACTGTACCGGGCTGAAAGAGGTTAAAATTCCAGGCAGCATAGACCGCATTCATGACAGCACTTTCGCCGGGTGTACAGGTTTGGCCAAACTGTGTATTCCATCCAATATAACAGATGTCAGTATGAATGCTTTCTCGGGTTGTTCCGGCTTGACGGAGGTTGAGATTCAAAATGGTGTCATCAATATAGAAGATGGGGCTTTTTCATTCTGTACGGCGTTAAGGGAAATACATATTCCGGTTAGTGTGGACAGTATAGGAGAGGGAGCTTTTGAAGCCTGCGACAGTTTGGAGGATGCCTATTATTCGGGCACGAAAGGACAGTGGGGCAAAATAAAAATCGATGCAGCCGGGAATGAAAAGCTTCTGTCTGCAAACATCCACTTTAAAGACAGCCCAATCGTGCTCCCGGAAGAACCAGCCCAGCCAGAAGTCCGTGACCCAAAACAGGAGCTGGACAGCCTAAAATCCAACGGCTCCTTCCAGCTTGGCGAGTTTACGCACTACCTGACCGAAGAGCAAATCGGCATTATGGAAAACTACCTCTACACCTGGCTCGCACAAGTCAATTACGCCTACCAGTATTCCGGCAGCAGCGCGCTCAAAGAGCTGGTCATGAAAAAAGCAGGCATTGACCCGGATGGTGATTTTGCATCCGGCATGGAGCAGGCGATTACCCATATTTCGGTTACTACGCCTTACGGCACAAAAACCTTGGAAATCACGATGGGCATTGGAAAGCCGGACAGCAGCGGGAACCTGTACCCGGGATACAGCGTGATGCACTATGAGATACTGGAAAAAAGCGGCATCCCGTCTGATGTGCCTGTGAGCGGGCAGATCGTAAGAAATCATTACGCAGATATGGGCGCTTTTGTGGAAAGTGTGAAACAAGCGTCTGAGGATTCCCTGCACAGCGTATACCAGTGGCAGCAGCTAGAAGATGAAGTGACAGCAGGCATTTTGGTCGATAAGACAGTGTCGGAAATCGTCGGCAATAAAAACGGTTCCTTTTCCGACGGAACCTTTACGATTTATGCGAAACCGCTTTTTGCATACAGTAAAATTGTAAAAATTTCCTGCCCGGTCGATGTGCATGTGTACGGCATGGACGGCAAAGAAGCAGGCTCGATCGTAAATAACCAGGCGTCCGGCGGAAACCAGAACGTCCGGCTGGATGTAGACGGGGACACGAAAACCGTTTACCTTGCGGGAAATGACTATTACCTGAACCTGCATGGCACCGATACCGGGACGATGAAATATGAGGTAGAAGAAATTGCAAATGAAGAGGTGCGCCGCAATGTGCAGTTTTTAGAGCTTCAGTTGAAAAAGGATATGCAGTACGAGGGGTACGTGTTCCGCCCGTTAAATATCGACCGTGACTTGTATGCGCTGCGGACGGTGGAAAAGGACGGCACTGGCGGAGAGGTTTTCCATTCAGATCAGGACTCCTACCAGTCATCGTTTAAAAAGGTAGAGGGTTTGTCCTTAAGCCAGAAAAATACTTCCCTGGAATCAGACCGCACCATACAGCTAAGCGCAAGCTATTTTCCATTGGATGCAAGCAACCCGAACCTGCGCTGGACGACAGACAACGCATCGATTGTACGGGTAGATGAAAACGGGATGATTACGGCAGTCGGCAGCGGGCAAGCCAAGGTTACCGTATCGACGAAGGACGGCAGCTTTTTAAAGCAGTATTGTGTGATTGATGTTACAGAAAAAAGCAGCGAAAACGGCACGGGCGGAAACACTGGCAATGGCTCTGGAAATAACGGTGGGAATGGCACGGGCAGCAACGGTTCAGGCTCTGGAAGTAACGGGAATGGCAGCACTGATAGTGGAACGGGCGGCAATAACGGCAATCCTGGCAATAGCAGCGGAAGTGGGAACGGAACTGGCAGCAGTCCTGGCGGGAATGGTTCTGGCGGCAGTTCTAACGGAAATGATTCCGGTAGCAGTACAACAGGCGGGCAGGATCAAACAACGGTTGTTGTAAGCCTGCATTATGTCTTGCAGTTTCAGGCAAACGGCGGGACAAACCTAAGCCGCAGGACAATGACGCTTTTAGCGGACGACAACCCGGGCATTATGCCGAAAGTGCAGCGCAGGGATTACTTGTTTGACGGCTGGTATACCAAACAGGAAGGCGGCGCACAGGTAACAGGGGACGAGCCGCTAAAGGAAGCGGCAACGCTGTATGCGCGCTGGACGAAAGCGGAGGCTCCGGCAAAGGTTTCGGCACTGGCGCTGAAATCGAAGAAAAAAGGTCAGCTACAGGCAAGCTTCCAGAAGGTAAAGGGCGCGTCAGGCTACCAGGTTTCGTATTCTGGCAGTAAAAAATTTACGTCGGCAAAGACGAAGGAAGCTGGGGCGGAAGTGAAAACTAAGACGGTTACGGGATTGAAAGCAGGGAAGAAATATTATGTCAGGGTGCGGGCGTATTGCCTGGATTCTGCGGGGAATCGGATTTATGGCGCGTATAGTGCGGTGAAGAGTGTGAAAGTGAAGAGCTGATGATTTTTAAGAAAAAAGTGTTTTGGCAGCAGTGATTGTATTGTGTATGGTGGCGGGCTTGATAGAATATCCGAAAAGCATACACCAGGCAACGGATGCGGTTTCCGGGAATTTTCAGTATGAGCCGCTTACGGATGGAACATATCGGATGGCGTGTAGCGTTGTTGTGGAACCGTGGTTTTTTGTATTTGCATAGAGATTGTAGATATATCAAATACAGTCTCTATGCTAAAAAATAGTTGAATATGTGTTTTGCTCGGATGGGAGAGGTATTATGAAAAAGATCAAAAGGAGTGCTGCACTTTTTTTAGTTCTTTGCATGGTGGTAGAATTATTAATAAATGTTGGAGGGACAGAGAGAAAAGCGGAAGCAGCCGTTATAAATAGCGGAAATTTTAACTATGAGAGTTTAAATGACGGAACAGTTAAAATTGTGGCATATACTGGGGGAAATTGTGATACTCTAGTGATTCCTTCAGAAATTGACGGAAAAAAGGTGAGCGGGATAGGAGGCTATCTTTTTATGCAAAATGACCCAGCAGTGGATGAGGTCGTTATTTCTAATGGGATAAGTTTTATAGAAATAGGAGCATTTAGTAATTCTTCATCTTTACGAAGAGTTGAAATTCCAGATAGTGTTTCAGATATCAGCGAAGGAGCGTTTTATAATTGTCGAAATATGGAGACAATAAATGTAAGTTCAGGAAATTCTAATTATATGTCACAGTATGGGATTTTATATACGAAAGATCAGTCAGTAATTTTGAGTTGTCCGCCAGTAGGACGGTCAGGTCCACTTTTAATTTCATACAGTGTCAAGAAGATAGGAATGTGTGCTTTTAGTGAGTGTGAAGGATTTACTCAAATAATTTTTGAAGAATCAGATACGGCGACTGATATAGGAGCATTGGCTTTTATGGGATGCAGAGGTATGACTGAGTTATGGTTGCCACATAGTGTAGAGAATATAGGTAAGAATTTTATTCTAAAATGTTCAAATCTCAAAAAGATAAAGGTAGGTTGTAGAAATTTACATTATGTGACAGACCATGGCGTTTTGTATAATATAGATAAAACAAAATTAGTGGGATGCCCGGCGAAGAGCAAGAGTGGAGCTTATGTGATCTTGCCGTCTGTACAGGAAATAGAAGCTGGAGCTTTTTCAGATTGCAGCGCCCTGACAGAAATCTACATTCCAACCGGGATATCAAGCATAGGAAATCAGGCATTTTCAGGATGTGTACAGCTACAAGATGTATATTATGCGGGCACAAAAGAACAGTGGAATCAGATCACAGTTGACGAGCAAGGGAATGAGAGCCTAACAAGTGCCAGAATACATTATGAGACTACAGGTGAGCCGGAGGTGGATTATGAATATCGTACATTGGAGGATGGAACGGTAGAGGTTACAGAATATTTAGGATCTGATAAGCTTGTAGAAATGCCGGCGCAAATTGATGGCAAGCGTGTAACCAGCATTGGACAAGGTGCATTTGCTAGGATTGGCATACAGGAAATAAATATTTCAGAGAATGTAACTAGTATCGGAGACGGTGCTTTTGAGGGATGTGAAGTTTTGCAAAAAGTAAATCTTCCAGAGAGTGTGATCAGTATCAAAGCAGGCGCGTTTGCTTGGAGTGGTTTGCGGGAAATAACTATTCCAGAAAGTGTAACAAATATAGGAGTTGTGGTATTTGGAAATTGTGACAATTTAACAGATGTATATTATTCTGGTACAAGAAAACAATGGAACCAGATCAACATTGCATCAGGGAGCGGGCTGGAAGATGAAAAAATTACGATCCATTTCAGTAAAGAAGATGAAACAGAAAATATTTATGAATGCAGGATATTAGAGGATGATACAATTGAAATCGTAAAATATAACGGTTCCGATTCAATTTTACATATCCCTGAACAAATAGAGGAACGACGTGTTACAAGGATTGGAGAAGCGGCATTTTCGGGATGCACGAGCCTGACAGAAGTAGTCGTACCAGCTAGTGTTACAAGCATTGGCTGGTCAGCATTTTCAGGTTGTACAAATCTGGTGAAAATCGATCTTCCAGATGGAATTATGGAAATAGAAGGCGATGCCTTTTTAAACTGTATCGGACTGAAAGAGATTAAAATTCCAGACAGCATAGACCGTATCCATGACGGCACATACGCCGGGTGTACAGGCTTGACCAAACTGTGTATTCCATCCAATATAACAGATGTCAGTATGAATGCATTCTCTGACTGTTCAGGCTTGACGGAGGTTGAGATTCAAAATGGTGTAATCAATATAGAAGATGAGGCTTTTTCATTCTGTACGGCGTTAAGGGAAATACATATTCCGGTGAGTGTGGCCAGTATAGGAGCGGAAGCTTTTGATACTTGCAACAATTTGACAGATGTTTATTATTCGGGTACGAAAGAACAGTGGGGCAAAATAAAAGTCGATGCAGCCGGTAATGAGAAGCTTCTATCCGCAAACATCCACTTTAAAGACAGCCCCATCGTGC
The DNA here is from genome assembly GCA_947090545.1 of uncultured Eubacterium sp. Classification (GTDB taxonomy): domain Bacteria; phylum Bacillota; class Clostridia; order Lachnospirales; family Lachnospiraceae; genus Eubacterium_J. Next base: position 13,685 of record CAMUPC010000016.1, read on the forward strand.
TCCCGGAAGAGCCAGTGCAGCCAGAAATCCGTAACCCAAAACAGGAGCTGGACAGCCTAAAATCTAACGGCTCCTTCCAGCTCGGCGAGTTTACGCACTACCTGACCGAAGAGCAAATCGGCATTATGGAAAACTACCTCTACACCTGGCTCGCACAAGTCAATTACGCCTACCAGTATTCCGGCAGCAGCGCGCTCAAAGAGCTGGTCATGAAAAAAGCAGGCATTGACCCGGATGGTGATTTTGCATCCGGCATGGAGCAGGCGATTACCCATATTTCGGTTACTACGCCTTACGGCACAAAAACCTTGGAAATCACGATGGGCATTGGAAAGCCGGACAGCAGCGGGAACCTGTACCCGGGATACAGCGTGATGCACTATGAGATACTGGAAAAAAGCGGCATCCCGTCTGATGTGCCTGTGAGCGGGCAGATCGTAAGAAATCATTACGCAGATATGGGCGCTTTTGTGGAAAGTGTGAAACAAGCGTCTGAGGATTCCCTGCACAGCGTATACCAGTGGCAGCAGCTAGAAGATGAAGTAACAGCAGGCATTTTGATCGATAAGACAGTGTCAGAAATCGTCGGCAATAAAAACGGTTCTTTTTCCGACGGCATCTTTACGGTCTATGCGAAGCCGCTTTTTGCATACAGCAAAATCGTAAAGATTTCCTGTCCGGTCGATGTGCATGTGTATGGCATGGATGGAAAAGAAGCAGGCTCGATCGTAAATAACCAGGCATCCGGCGGGAACCAAAACGTCCGGCTGGATGTAGACGGGGACACGAAAACCGTCTACCTTGCGGGAAACGACTATTACCTGAACCTGCACGGTACCGATACTGGGACAATGAAATATGAGGTAGAAGAAATTGCAAATGAAGAGGTGCGCCGCAATGTGCAGTTTTTAGAGCTTCAGTTGAAAAAGGATATGCAGTACGAGGGGTATGTGTTCCGCCCGTTAAATATCGACCGTGATTTGTATGCGCTGCGGACAGTTAGCGGCTCGGAAAAAGAAGTATTCTATGCAGACGAGGACAGCTACCAGTCCTTATTTAAACGGGTCGAGGGCTTATCGCTGAGCCAGAAAAGCTCTTCCCTGGATGCAGACCATACTATACAGCTTACAGCCAGTTTGTTTCCGATGGATGCAAGCAACCCAAGCCTGCGCTGGGCGACAGACAATGGGTCAGTCGCAAGGGTAGACCAAAACGGGCTTGTAACGGCAGTCGGCAGCGGGCGCGCCACAGTTACGGTATCGACAAAGGACGGCAGCTTTTTGAAGCAGTTTTGTGTCATTGATGTTGCGGAAAAAAGCGGCGGGAATGACAGCACGGACAATGGGACTGGCGGCGCAAACGGGAGCGGTTCTGGCAGTAGTAGTTTTGGCAGCAGCGGCGGTTTCAATGGCGGGAGTCCTGGCGGCAGTACAACAGCAGGGCAGGAGAAGCCTCCTGTTGTCATCAGCCTGCATTATGTCTTGCAGTTTCAGGCAAACGGCGGCACAAACCTAAGCCGCAGGACAATGACGCTCTTAGCGGACGACAACCCGGGCATTATGCCGAAAGTGCAGCGCAAGGATTACCTGTTTGACGGTTGGTACACCAAGCAGGAAGGCGGCACGCAGGTAACAGGGGATGAGCCGCTAAAGGAAGCGGCAACGCTGTATGCGCGCTGGACAAAAGCAGCGGCTCCGGCAAAGGTTTCGGCACTGGCGTTGAAATCGAAGAAAAAAGGGCAGCTACAGGCAAGCTTCCAAAAGGTAAAGGGCGCGGCAGGCTATCAGGTTTCGTATTCTGGAAGCAAAAAATTTACGTCGGCAAAGACGAAAGAAGCTGGGGCGGGAGTGAAAACTAAGACGGTTACGGGATTGAAAGCAGGGAAGAAATATTATGTCAGGGTGCGGGCGTATTGCCTGGATTCTGCGGGGAATCGGATTTATGGCGCGTATAGTGCGGTGAAGAGTGTGAAAGTGAAGAGCTGATGATTTTTAAGAAAAAAGTGTTTTGGCAGCAGTGATTGTATTGTGTATGGTGGCGGGCTTGATAGAATATCCGAAAAGCATACACCAGGCAACGGATGCGGTTTCCGGGAATTTTCAGTATGAGCCGCTTACGGATGGAACATATCGGATGGCGTGTAGCGTTGTTGTGGAACCGTGGTTTTTTGTATTTGCATAGAGATTGTAGATATATCAAATACAGTCTCTATGCTAAAAAATAGTTGAATATGTGTTTTGCTCGGATGGGAGAGGTATTATGAAAAAGATCAAAAGGAGTGTTGCACTTTTTTTAGTACTTTGCATGGTGGTAGAATTATTTATAAATATTGGAGGGACAGAAAGAAAAGCGGAAGCAGCCGTTATAAATAGCGAAAATTTTAACTATGAGAGTTTAAATGATGGAACGGTTAAAATTGTGGGATATACTGGGGAAAATTGTGATACTTTAGTGATTCCTTCTGAAATTGATGGAAAAAAAGTGAGCAGAATTGGCGAATTTGCTTTTATGTTAGAGCCCACGATAATTATAAAAGAAATCATCATTTCTGATGGGGTGAGTTCTATAGAATACGGAGCTTTTAGTAATTGTCCATATGTGCAAAGGGTTGAAATTCCGAATAGTGTTTCAGAGATTAGTGAAGGGGCATTTTTTTATTATTCTGGTTTGAAAACGATTGACGTAAGTATAGATAATCCAAATTATATGTCCCAGAATGGTGTTCTGTATACGAAAGATCAAACAAAGATAATAAGTTGTCCACCAGCAGAACAGTCAGGCGTATTTACTATTCCTTCTGGTGTTGCTCGAATAGGGATGTATGCTTTTGCTGATTGTATAAGATTGACAGAAATAGTGATTCCATTCGGAGTGACTGATATAGGTAAACTGGCTTTTAATGAATGTACCAGCATAACGAGATTATCGATTCCATCCAGTGTAGTACATATAGAGGGCGGCTTTATTTTAGGATGTTCAAACTTAGGAGAGATCCAAGTGAACAGTAATAATTTATATTTTATGGTAGAAGATGGCGTTTTATTCAATATAACGAAAACAAAATTGTTCGCGTGTCTATCAACGAGTATTTATGGAACCTATGTGATTCCATCTTCGGTACAGGAGATAGAGGCTGGAGCTTTTTCAGATTGCAGTAATCTGACAAATATTGTAATTCCGAATGGAATCAGTGTTATCAAAAGCATAACTTTTAATGGATGCGGATTACAAAATGTAGATATACCAGATAGCGTAACTAAAATTGAATCGGGAGCTTTTAGGCGTTGTCAGAATTTAAGGGAAATAGAGATTCCTAATAGAGTGAAAAGTATAGGTGCACAAGCTTTTTCTGGGTGTCAATTTAGTTCAATCAGTATTCCAGAAAGCGTGAGTATAATTGGTGAGGAAGCATTTGCATCCTGTAGTAGATTAAAAGATGTATATTATGCAGGTACACAAGAGCAGTGGAATCAGATCACAATTGCTACTCAAGGAAATGAGAGTCTATTAAGTGCGAGAATACATTATGAAGCAAGTGAAACAATCAAGAATTATGAATATAATAAGTTGGATGATGAGAAGATAGAGATAACAAAATATTTAGGAGCTGATACTATCGTAGAGATACCAGCGCAAATAGATGGCAGGCGTGTGGTTTGCATAGGGAAGGAGGCTTTTATTGATTGTATAAACTTGGAAGAAATCAGTATGCCGAATGGTATAACGAGCATAGGGGAAGCTGCTTTTCATAGGTGCAGTAAGCTGACAAAAGTTACAATTCCAGATAGTGTGATTGAGATTGGCAGCGGTGCATTTGCAAATTGCAGTTCGTTAAAAAATATTACGATTCCAAAAAGTGTAAGTCTGATAGAGAGTGCAGCATTTGCTCAGTGTAGTGTTTTGGAAGAAATTAGTATTCCTGATGGTGTGACCGGCATAGAAGATTATACTTTTCAAAATAGTGGTCTTTTGACAATCCATATTCCGCAAAGCGTAGTTAATATCGGAGGAAATGGTTTTGCTAATTGTGACAATTTAAAGGATGTTTATTATGATGGTACGAAAGAGCAATGGGATCAGATCAACATTTCATTAATAGGAAATGGAAGTTTACTAAATGCAGAGATCCATTGTAATGATGATACTTCATCAGGGAGTTATGAATACAGTGAGCTTATTGATGGAAACATTGAGATTACAAAATATATTGGTTTAGATGAATTTGTAAAGATTCCAGATGAAATTGACGGGAAAAAAGTGACAAGTATAGCTCCGTATGTATTCAGATATCATACGGAAATAAAAGAGATTACAGTTTCCGACGGTATCGCATTTAACCTGAGCGGTGACTTATTTATAGGCTGTACTGCACTAGAAGCGATTTATGTGGAAGAAGGTAATATGCTTTTTTCTTCTGCAGATGGAGTTCTATATAATAAAGACAAGACAAAACTTATAAGGTTTCCTGAAGGGAAGAATGGCGCATATGAAGTTTTGGATGGCACTAAAATAATAGGAGACGATGCATTTTCGGAATGCAGGGGACTAAGTAGCATCAAACTTTCTAACGACATAACGGAAATAGGCTGGGGAGCATTTGCTGGGTGTTATAGATTGACAGAAATTGGCATTCCATCCGGCGTAGCTTTGATAGAAGATGCAGCTTTTTTTCAGTGTAGTAGATTAAAAAATGTTTATTATGATGGGACGAAAGAGCAGTGGGAAAAGATAAAGATAGGCAAAGGTGGTGTAATGGGTGAAAGCAATTCAAACGCACCTTTGGTAAATGCAAACATTCACTTCAAGGACAGCCCAATTGTCCTCCCGGAAGAACCAATCCAGCCAGAAGTCCGTGACCCAAAACAGGAGCTGGACAGCTTAAAATCCAACGGCTCCTTCCAGCTCGACGAGTTTGCGCACTACCTGACCGAAGAGCAAATCAGCATTCTGGAGGACTACCTCTACACCTGGCTTGCGCAAGTCGATCACGCTTACCAGTATGCGGGCAGCAGCGACATCAAAGAATTGATGATGAAAAAAGCCGGCATCGACCCGGACGGCAACTTTGCATCCGGCACAGAGCAGGCGATTACCCATATTTCCGTTGACACCCCTTATGGGACAAAAACACTGGAAATTACAATGGGGCTTGGACAGCCGGACAGCATCGGCAACCTGTACCCGGGATACAGCGTGATGCATTACGAAATACTGGAAAAAAACGGCATCCCGTCTGACGTGCCAGTAAGCGGCCAAATCGTAAGGAATGGCTACACAGACATGGGCGCTTTTGTGGAAAGCGTAAAACAGGCATCAAACGACTCGCTGCACAGCGTATACCAGTGGCAGCAGTTGGAGCCTGAAACAGCAGCCGGGATTTTAATCGATAAGGCAACGGCAGAAATTGTCGGCAACAAAAACGGTTCCTTTGCCGACGGCACCTTTACGATTTATGCGAAGCCGCTTTTTGCATACAGCAAAATCGTAAAAATCTCCTGCCCGGTCGATGTGCATGTATATGGCATGGATGGCAAAGAAGCAGGCTCGATCGTAAATAACCAGCCGTCCGGCGGAAACCAGCATGTGCGGCTGGATATGGACGGGGAGACAAAGACGGTTTACCTTGCGGGAGAGGATTACTACCTGAACCTGCGTGGTACAGGCACAGGGAAGATGAAGTACGAGGTAGAAGAAATCGCCAACGAAGAAGTGCGCCGCAACGTGCAGTTTTTAGAGTTGCAGTTAAAAAATGACATGCTCTACGAAGGGTACGTATTCCGCCCATTAAACATTGACCGCGACCTGTATGCGCTGCGGGCAGTGGAAAAGGATGGTACTGGCGGGGAGGTTTTCCATTCAAATCAGGATTCCTATCAGTCATCGTTTAAAAAGGTACAGGGCTTGTCCTTAAGCCAGAAAAACACATCCCTGGAATCCGACCGTACGATACAGCTAAGCGCAAGCTATTTTCCATTGGATGCAAGCAACCCGAACCTGCGCTGGACGACAAACAATGCATCGGTTGCGCGGGTAGATGAAAACGGGCTGATTACGGCAGTCGGCAGCGGACAAGCCACGGTTACTGTATCGACGAAGGACGGCAGCTTTTTAAAACAGTATTGTGTGATTGATGTTTCAAAAAAAGGAGGCGGAAACGGCTCCGGCGGCAGCACTGGAAGTGGATCTGAAAATAACGGAGGGAATGGAACGGGCGGCAGCGGCTCAGATTCTGGCAATAATGGGACTGGCAGCGGAGACGGAAACGGCGGCAATAACACTATTCCTGGCGATAGCAGCAATGGTTCTGGCAGCGGTTCTAGTGGAAACGGAACGGGCAGCGGTTCTAATGGAAGTTCCGGCAGCAGCACCAGCGGCAATTCCAGCGGAAATGGTTCCGACAGCAGTACAACAGACGGACAGGATCAAACACCGGTGGTCGTAAGCCTGCATTATGTCCTGCAATTTCATGCAAACGGCGGAACAAACCTAAGCCGCAGGACAATGACACTCTTAGCCGACGACAACCCGGGCATTATGCCGAAAGTCCAGCGCAAGGACTATACATTTGACGGCTGGTACACCAGGCAGGAAGGCGGTAAGCGTATCACAGGGGACGACCCGCTGACAGAGGCATCGACGCTGTACGCGCGCTGGACCAAGACGCAGGCTCCGGCAAAGGTTTCGGCGCTGACAGTAAAATCCAAGAAAAAAGGGCAGCTACAGGCAAGCTTTCAAAAGGTAAAGGGTGCGGCAGGCTATCAGGTCGCGTATTCCGGCAGCAAAAAATTTACATCGGCAAAGAAAAAAGAAGCCGGAGCCAATGTGAAAACAAAAACGATCACAGGGCTGAAAGCCGGGAAGAAATACTATATCAAGGTGCGGGCGTACTGTGTGGATTCTGCGGGGAACCGGATTTATGGCGCGTATAGTGCAGTAAAAAGTGTAAAGACAAAGGCATAAGTTTTCAGCAGGCAGAATGCCGGGGAGGTTATGAAAATGGCAGGAAAAAGGATTTTAGCAGTGATCCTTGCAATAGGTATCGCTGCTGGGCTGGTGATTGATCCAGGCGCCGGAAAAACAGCCAGGGCGGATATTGTTGCAGACTATCAGGTGGAAGAGCTTGCAGACGCAACGTATAAGATCGTGAGCTATTTGGATACGCAAACGAAGGTGGAAGTCCCAGAGACAATATCTGGAAAAAAGGTGACGGTAATCGGGCATCGTGCGTTTGCCTACAAAGATACATTGGAAGAAGTGACGATCCCGTCCAGTGTCACGGTGATGGAAGGACAGGCGTTTCAGTATTGCAGTGCGTTGAAAAAAGCTGTGTTCTTGTCTGGAGGTCTGCGCGAGGTTGGCGATTATGTTTTTGATGGCTGCGCCTTGGAGGAAATCGTACTGCTGCCTGGCGTGGAAAAAATCGGCAGAGGTGCATTTTTAAACTGCACAAAGATGGCAGCGGTATCGATTCCTGCTACGGTAACTGAAATTGGGGAGGAAGCTTTTTCCGGTTGCAGTATCCTGGAGGGGATTACCTTGCCGTCTGGGGTGACGGTGATAGGAAAGAATACGTTTTCCAATTGTAGGAATTTGGCGCAGGCTGCGATTCCAGATGGTGTGACCAGTATCGGGGAACTTGCCTTTTATGGATGTTCCGCACTGACGCAGATCGTGATTCCAGACAGCGTGACGGACATTGGGCGATTTGCTTTTGAAAGGTGTACAGGTATGACGCAGATCCATTTGCCAGCCAATGTGTCAAGCATAGGAAGAGGTGCGTTTTCTGGTTGTGAGCAGCTACAGGATGTGTATTATGCCGGGACGCAGGAACAGTGGGACCAGATTGCGATTGCGTCTGAGGAAAATGAAAGCCTGACTGGTGCAACGATCCATTTTGAAACGGCGAGCGAGCCTGTGGGGGATTTTGAATATGAAGTGTTAGGGGATGGTACGGTATCGATTACGAAATATATAGGGAATGGTACGGATGTAACGGTGCCGGATAAAATTGACGGAAAGAGTGTGACGGAGATCGGAGAGAAAGCTTTTACGGGTTGTGAAAATATAACACGGATAGTGCTGCCGTCGACATTGGAACGAATCAAAGGATCGAGTGGAATATATGAAATAGAAGGAGCTTTTTCAAATTGTACAGGTTTGGAGGAAATTGTCATACCAGATAATGTGACAGCGATAGGGGAGCATGTATTCCGTGGATGTTCTAATCTCAAAAAGTTGATTTTGCCATCTGAGCTGAAAAGTATAGGAGAAGATGCTTTTTTTGATTGTCAGAGTTTGGAGGAAATTTTGATCCCAGCCAGTGTGACAAGGATAGAGGACGGGACGTTTTTTGGGTGTACTGCTTTAAGAAGGGTAATGATTCCTGATGGGGTATTGAGTATAGGATCTGATGCTTTCGGTGAGTGTACTAATTTGAAAGAAATCATGCTACCAGCCAGTGTAACAAGTATAGGAGAGCTATTATTTCAGGGTTGCGACAAACTAATAAAAATAAATATTCCTGATGGTATAACAAGCATAGGGGTTCAGACTTTTTACCTGTGCAAAAGTTTGAGAAAGATCAGTATTCCAGCTAGTGTGACAAGTATAGGAAGAAATGCTTTTAATACATATAGCACCAGCTTAACAGATATCTATTATTCTGGAACAGAAGAACAGTGGAAGCAGATCACGATCGAGCAGCAGGGAAACCAAATACTCAATCAAGCTACGATCCATTTTAGTAGCAGTATGCCCGACGATGGCGATTCCACAGATTTTGAGTATCGTGTATTAAGCAATAAAGAAACAATTGAAATTACAAAATACACAGGTTTCGATACGATTGTAGAAATTCCAGAGCAAATTGATGACAAACAAGTAGTTCGTGTAGGGACAGAGGCTTTTTATCGCTGTTCAAGTTTGACACAGATCAGTATTCCAGCCAGCGTGAAAAGTATAGGAAGTGGAGCGTTTTTAGAATGCAGCAGCCTTGCAGATGTCTATTATGCTGGCACCAGAAAGCAGTGGGGTGAGATCAGTCTTGCAACAGACAGCGGACTTGAAGATGAAAGGATAACGATACATTTCAAGGAGTCGGATGAACCAGCAATAGACTATGAATATAACATATTAAATGACAATACAATCGAAATCAAAAAATACACAGGTTCAGAAGCAGAAATAAAAATTCCGGCACAGATTGATGGAAAGCAAGTAACGTTAATACGTGCAAATGTGTTTAAAAATAATAATGTTATAAAAACAATTACAATTCCATCATCTGTTACAAGTTTTATGGGCGCTGCGATTGTTAATTGTCCCAATCTTGTCGCTATTTACACGGATCGTACAAGCAACAGCTATATATCAGATGATGGTATTTTGTTTAATAAAGAAAAAACAGAGTTGGTGAGAGTTCCAGAGGGAAGAAGTGGGACGTATATTGTCCCGGCAGGAGTTGATACAATTGGAAAGTATGCATTCTCTAGATGCAAAAATTTAACGGAAATCACTGTGCCGAATGGCGTCCAAAAAATTAAGAGCTTTGCATTTAAAGAGTGTATAGGGTTGACGCATATAATTTTTCCAGAAAGTGTGGATATGATCAATCAAGGCACATTTTTGTCTTGCAGTAGTTTGGAGCAGTTTCATATACCAAACAAAGTAAAAGAAATAGAAGATCGTGTTTTTATGGACTGTAAAAGTTTACAAAATATAGTGATTCCAGATGGAGCGACACAAATAGGTACATATTCATTTGCAGATTGTGAGAATTTGAAATCTATCACGATACCAGTAAGTGTTATTAAAATATCTAATAGTGCATTCAGTTTGGACAATGCGAGCAAATTGGAAGATGTGTATTATGGTGGTACTAGGAGACAATGGGAACAAATCGAAGTGCCAGGAGAAGGTGGAGGAAATGTCACTGAGAAACTTCATCTAACCGCGACAATCCACTATAAAAACGACCCAATCATCCTCCCAGAAGAACCTATCCAGCCAGAAGTCCGTGACCCAAAACAGGAGCTTGGCCTCTTAAAATCCAACGGCTCCTTCCAGCTTGACGAGTTTACACACTACCTGACGAAAGAGCAAATCGGCATCATGGAAAACTACCTCTACACCTGGCTTGCGCAAGTCAATTACGCCTACCAGTATTCCGGCAGCAGGGAACTCAAAGAGCGGATCATGAAAAAAGCCGGCATCGACCCGGACGGCGATTTTGCATCCGGCATGGAGCAGGCGATTACCCATATTTCCGTGAATACGCCTTACGGGATAAAAACACTGGAAATCACAATGGGTCTTGGAAAGCCGGACAGCACCGGCAACCTGTACCCGGGATACAGCATAATGCATTACGAAATACTGGAAAAAAATGGTATCCCGTCCGATGTGCCAGTAAGCGGCCAAATCGTAAGAAATGATTACACAGACATGGGCAATTTTATAGAAAGCGTAAAACAGGCGTCGAACGACTCTTTGCACGGCGTATACCAGTGGCAGCAGTTGGAGCATGAAACAGCAGCCGGGATTTTGATTGATAAGACAGCCGCAGAAATTGTCGGCAACAAAAACGGGTCTTTCTCCGACGGTACCTTTACAATCTACGCGAAGCCGCTTTTTGCATACAGCAAGATCGTAAAAATCTCCTGTCCGGTTGATGTGCATGTATACGGCATGGACGGCAAAGAAGCAGGCTCGATCGTAAATAACCAGCCGTCTGGCGGAAACCAGCATGTACGGCTGGATATGGACGGGGAAACAAAGACGGTTTACCTTGCGGGGGAGGATTACTACCTGAACCTGCGCGGCACAGGCACGGGGACGATGAAGTACGAGGTAGAAGAAATCGCCAATGAAGAAGTGCGCCGCAACGTGCAGTTTTTGGAGCTGCAATTAAAAAATGACATGCTCTATGAGGGATATGTATTCCGCCCGCTGAATATCGACCGCGACCTGTATGCGCTGCGGACAGTGGAAAAGGACGGTACGGGCGGCGAAGTTTTCCGTTCCAGCCAGGATTCCTATCAGGCTTCATTTAAAAAGGTACAGGGTTTGTCGTTAAGCCAGAAAAACACATCCCTGGAATCCGACCGTACGATACAGCTAAGTGCAAGCTATATTCCGTTGGACGCAAGCAATCCGAACCTGTGCTGGACGACAGACAATGCATCCATTGTGCGGGTAGACGAAAACGGGCTGATCACGGCAGTCGGCAGCGGACAAGCTACGGTGACCGTATCAACGAAGGACGGCAGCTTTTTAAAGCAGTACTGCGTGATTGATGTCGCAGAAAAAAGCGGCGGCAATAGCTCCGGCGATAACGGAAACAGCAACGGCAGCACGGATAATGGATCTGGCGGTGGAAACGGGAATAGTTCGGGCAGCAGCTCAGGCGGCAGTTTCGGCGGAAGTGGTCCAAGCAGCACAACAGACGGACAGGACAAAACGCCGGTTGTCGTAAGCCTGCATTATGTCTTGCAGTTTCACGCAAACGGCGGGACAAACTTAAGCCGCAGGACGATGACGCTTTTAGCCGATGACAGCCCGGGAATTATGCCGAAAGTACAGCGCAAGGACTATACATTTGACGGCTGGTACACCGATCAGGAAGGAGGCAGGCGCATCACAGGGGACGAGCCGTTAACAGAGGCGTCGACGCTGTATGCGCGCTGGAGTAAGGCGCAGGCTCCGGCAAAGGTTGGAGCGCTGACCTTAAAATCCAGGAAAAAAGGGCAGCTACAGGTGAGCTTTCCACAGGTAAAGGGTGCGTTGGGCTACCAGGTTTTGTATTCCGGCAGCAAGAAGTTTACGTCAGCAAAGACAAAAGAAGCCGGGGCGTCTGTGAAAACAAAAACGATCACAGGATTAAAAGCCGGGAAGAAATACTATATCAAGGTGCGGGCATACAGCGCAGACTCTGCGGGAAATAAGATTTTTGGCAGATACAGCGCCGTAAAGAGCGTGAAGGTCAATGGAACAGTGGCGGATGCACCATAAGGAAGGAGGATACGATGAAAAACAGACAGAGGAATCAAAGGCTGACAGCCTTGCTTTTGGCATGTTTGGTGCTGTTTGCACAGGCATTTTCTGTACAAGGCATGATACAGTCAGATGCAAAAGCAAAAAGAAAAGCACCTGTAAAAATATCCAGGCAGGCACAGGGAATGACGGTAGCATATCATTCCCAGGAGGATATCCGTAACTATGTGAAGAAAAACGGAGCCACACTTTCAGATCCGCTGGAATTTGCCAAAAATCCAGTAACAAATATTCCGTACGATCCGGGAAGCCTGGCAGCGGGTACGCAGCAGTCAGCATTAAATATGCTTAAGCAGATGCGGTATATTGCAGGCATCTCTGACCAGGTGGAGTTGTCAGACAGCTATTGTAGGTATGCACAGGCAGGCGCATTTTTAAATTATGTCAATAATCGTCTGACACATACGCCGCAAAAGCCGTCTGGTATGGATGAAGCATTATATCAGGAAGGATATACAGGAGCAGGAAGATCAAATATTGCACGGGCATCATGGAGCGGGCGCAGCCTGAACGAGACGATCGTATTGTCGTGGATGGAGGATGGAGATGCATCTAATATTAGCAGAGTGGGACACCGCAGATGGATGTTAAATCCGAGAATGGGAAAAACCGGATTTGGTGCGGTAAGCGGTTCTTATGGCACTTACAGCAGCGTATATGCATTTGATACAAGCAATGCATCCGCTTCTGAAATGGGTGTTGCATGGCCTGCACAGAATATGCCGACAGAATATTTTAACACAGATTTTCCATGGAGCATCAGTATGGGAAGTGAGCTGGACCAAAGCAAGGTGAAAGTGAAGCTGACCAGAAAATCAGACAACCAGGAATGGAGGTTTTCAGCAGATTCCTCAGATGGGGATTTTTATGTAAATAATGACGGATATGGGCAGAAAGGATGTATTATTTTTCGCCCGCCGCTGAAAGACATAAAAGCATATAGGGATGGGGACAGTTATGAGGTGGAGATTACAGGCACTGCGCAGCCAGTCTCTTATACAGTGAGTTTTTTTGATCTGGAAGAACAAAAACCGGTGGAGTTAGACCGTATTACGGCACGATATCAGGGGGCGCCGGTTGCGGAAGGCGCTCAGGTTAAGAGGTCTGATATTGTTGTGACAGGCATTTATACAAACGGCAGTGAAAAGCAGATTACAGATTTTACAATTCAGCCTTATACGATCAAAGCCGGAAGCAATACGATTACGATTCAGTATCAGGGAAAAACCGCTGCCATCACAGTGACCGGAATTGCCACGGTCAAAAAGGTTACGGTACATTTTGACGCAGCAGGCGGTACGGCAGTTTCTGATCGTAGTGTGGATAAAGGTTCGGTATTAACGCCAATTCCTGTTACAGCGCGAAAAGGATACATTTTTGAAGGCTGGTATACGGCAGCGGAGGGCGGTACAAAGCTGGAGGCAACGACCGTTATCGAGCAGGACATCACGTATTATGCACATTGGAAAGCGGTAAAATTAAGCCATATCCAGGCGGAAACGGAAATTGTCCGCCTGATTGAAGGAGTTGCATATGAATATGAACCGGATGATTTTCGTGTTACGGCAATCTATACAGACGGGAGCTGGCGCATGGTTACCGATTATACGATCGATGAACATACGATTACGGCAGGAGAGAACACACTGACGATCCGTTATGGCGGAAAATCAGCAGAAGTAAAAGTCAATGCGGTATCGGTAAAGAGCTTTTCCGCAATGTATATGGGAGGCCCCAAAGCGGAAGGGACAACACAGCTTGGAGAGTATGATATACGGCTGTATGTATCTCTTTCAGACGGAGATACGCTTACTATCAAACATCCAGAAGATTATCAGATAGACCCGTTTGTGATTCAGCCAGGAGAAAACACCTTGACGGTAAGATTTGGCGGAAAGTCCCGGACAATCACAGTTACTGGGTATCGTAATACAAGTGCGGTAACATTGACTGGCATTACCGCGCAATATACAGGCGGCAGTATTGCAGCAGGAGATAAGCTTGACAAGGCAAAACTGAAAGTAACAGCGTTATATTCAGACGGAAGCAGCCAGGAGGTCTATGATTATACTGTCTCTGACGATGTGATTCGGGAAGGGGAGAATACTATTACCGTCACTTATCAGGGGCAGACAGCAGTGTTTCAAGTAACAGGTACCAAGCCAAATGCACAAAAAGTTATAGTGCAGTTTCAGCCACAGGGAGGCAGTGCGGTATCCAGCCAGACAGTGGAAAAAGGCGCTGCGGTCGGTACACTGCCTGTGCCTGTGAAAAAAGGGTATCTTTTTGACGGCTGGTATACGCAGGCTGAAGGCGGTACGCTCGTTACACCACAGACAAAGGTCAATGACAATATTACCTATTATGCGCATTGGACGAAGCAGTCAGATCCAGATGAACCAGACGGTCCAACTGATCCAGACAACCCCGGTCAGCCTAACCAGCCATCCACTCCAGACAACCCGGCAGCACCTAACCAGCCATCCACCCCAGACAATCCGTCCGCCCCGGATACTCCCGTCCCAGGACAGCCAGACAACCCATCCCGTCCATCCGTCCCAGATGACAGCGTAACTGTCACATTTGACACGCAAGGCGGGGAATACACACCGTCCATCCGTGTGGATAAAAATGGAAAGCTGTCCTATATTCCAATGCCGCACAAATCTGGCTGGATCTTCCAGGGGTGGTACACAGGCAGAAACGGCACAGGCAGTATGCTGACGCTTCATACGGAAGTTTGGCAGGACACCATCTATTATGCTTACTGGATATCGGCAGGCAGGACAATGACAGGGATCGAGGTTTCTGTGAACGGCACTGCATACGCTGGACAGCAGGTACAGCAGGCTTTGGCCGTAAAAGCAGTTTATTCTGACGGTACAAGCGAATGGATCTATGATTATGACGTTTCGCAGGCAATTTTAAATGCGGGAAGCAATACGCTTACGGTAGCCTGTTGCGGATTTTCCAAAAGCATCCAGATCCAGGCGGCCGCAAGTACGCAAGGTACAGCGATCAGGGCGCTTACGGCATATTATGGCGGAGGCGAGATTCCGATCGGCACGTATTCGGTGTTTGGCGGATTAATCGTAAGAGCAAGCTATTCCGATGGGACAGAGCGCGAAGTGTACGATTACGCGTTAAGCGGCAATACCATTCTGCCGGGGACAAATACGGTTATGGTTTATTATGAAGGCAAAACAGCGCGGTTTACCGTTACAGGCTATCAGCATCATACCGTCCGGCTGCATACAGACGGCGTGTCGGATGTCTGGGTGGCAAAGGACGCTGACCTAGGCACTGTTTTGAACAACTGTTATCCAAGACGAAGCGGCTATCAGTTTATGGGATGGTATCTGGACGCGGGCTGTACGCAAAAAGCAGGCGCGGGCATGAAAGCGGCAGACGGTATGCACGTCTATGCAAAATGGCAGCAGCTTTACAATTGGAGCTTAAACAAGACAAAAGCAACGATCCGGCAGGGCAAGACAGCGAAGTTGTCGGTAAAGGGACTGAAAAATACCGATATCACCTGGAAAACATCTAACAAACGGATTGCCCTTGTATCAGCAAAAGGCGTGATCAAGGCAAAGAAGCCCGGCACAGCGGTAATTACTGCGGTTACGCCGGATGGGTCAGTGATGACATGCACGGTAAAGGTTATGAAAAAAGCCAAATAGAAATAGAAACGGAGGAAGCGATGCTTTCATTTGATATCTTATCAAACCCCGGAGAACGGGAGTATAACGAAGATTATGCAGGAGTAAACAGGCGCGGGGACGCTTACTGCTTTGTCCTTGCCGACGGCCTTGGCGGGCATGGCGGCGGGGACGAGGCATCCCGTCTTGTGGCAGAGACGATTTTGCAGGATTTCGCCAGGTGCGGAACCGTGTCCGAAGCATATCTTGCAGGCTGCTTTGAGAAAAGCCAGCGGATCTTATTAGAAGAGCAGAAAAAGCAAAGGCGTATGACAGAGATGAAAACGACACTGACGGTTCTTCTGGCAGATGAAAGCCGTATCCAGTGGGGACATATCGGAGATTCCAGAATCTATTATTTTCAGGACAAAAAGCTAAAGCAGCGTACCTTAGACCACAGCGTCCCGCAGATGCTGGTGCTTGCCGGAAAGCTGAAAGAAAAGAACATCAGAGGGCACGCAGACCGCAACCGCCTGCTTCGGGTTATGGGCATTGCGTGGGACGAGCCGCAGTACGAGATCGCGGCACCGATGCGGCGGATGGGAGGAGAAGCGTTTTTGCTCTGTACGGATGGGTTTTGGGAGTGGATACAGGAAAAGACGATGCAGCATTTGTTAAAAAAGGCTGGCAGCACGCAGGAGTGGCTTGCGATGATGGAGAAAGCGGTGGTCAGGCAGGGGATTGGCAAAGGGATGGATAATTATACGGCGGTTGGGGTATTTTTATAAAGCGTTTTAAGCGTGGGCATTATTGCTTGGCTAAAGGATTTTCATTCAGAAAGGAGAAGCTTATGAGCAGAAAAAACTTGATGTTGGCAGGACTATGCTGCGCCCTGCTAGTAACCTGCATCACACCAAAACAAACAGTCTATGCAGCATCCCCGTCACTGTCCGCCTCTGCGGACACTGGCAGCGCCTCCAAAGGCGACTACGTCAATATTGACGTAGAGCTTGGAAACAATCCGTCCATCAGTACGCTTGGCGCAGCGCTTACCTACGACAGCAGCGTCTTAAAATATGACAGCAGTACATGGAACGGCGGTTTTTCCGGCAGCGATATGCAGATGGCATCCGATACCGGCAGTGAGGTCAACTTGTCCGTTGTCTGCGACGACAGCTATGCGGCGGACGGCACAGTCGTCACCGTGCGCTTCCAGGCGGTTCAGGATACCGATTCGATTCCGGTTACACTGTCCCTGCGCGATATGGCAGACGCGGACTTGGCTGCGGTATCGGACTGCCAGGTTGCAAGCGCTGTATCTGCGCCGCAGACGGCATCCGTACCGGGACAGACAGCAAATTCGGAGCCAGACAGCGGGGAGGATGATTTCGTAGACCTGGATGATCCGCAGGAAGCATCCGATATCGACATCGTGGACGAAGAAAGCGGAGCGGCACAACAGCCGTCAGCCGTACAGCAGCCGGATACAGACGGCGGGAACCGTTCATCAGGCGGAGTTTCCAGTTCATCGCAAACCGTTACAAACACACAGACGCAAACATACCAGCAGCAGGCAAAAACGCAGACGGTCGCGGCAAAGGCGGCGAATACATCCAGCCTGGATAAAAATTACAAGACAGGCGCCGGAATCGGGACCGATATTTTTCTGATCGCCGCGACAGTATGCGGAATACTGGCGCTTGTATTTGCTATCAGGCGTCGTCGCAGTAAGGAGGAGCCATGAAAAAGACAGTGAAGCTTGCAGCGCTTGTACTCAGCCTGTGTACAGCGGCCAGCGGATTTTGCGTACGTGCCTATGCGGATACAGCAGCATGGGATATTGAAAACAGCCTGGATGTTTCCGAATGCAGGCAGGGTGATACGGTTACAATGTCGGTAAACTTAAAAGGCGCCAGTGCATCCGCGTCACAGGAAATCGCTTCCATGAGCGGGACACTGGAATACGATACAAGCCTGTTTACCGTAGAAAAAGCAGATATTCTTCCAGAAGAAGCAAAAAACGTGCAGGAATACTCGTTTGACCGTGCATCCGGTATTTTTAAAGTGCAGTATACATCGGACAGGACTGTAAAAGACGGCGATCTGCTGCTGCACATCAAGCTTCATACCGCAGCGGACGCATCTACCGGGAAAACGACGCTTTGCGTGACAGATATGCAGTGGAAGAGTACAAAGAGTGACAAAGAAACAGAAATCGAACATCATGTCCCGGCAAAAATCACAATTGCTTCGGCAAAAGATGTTTCTGCCGGAGATGTAAACCAGGACGGAGAAGTCAATCTAATCGATGCAAAGCTTGTTATGCAGTATTATAACGGTGCGATAGAACTGGATGCCCAACAGCAGAAAAATGCTGATACAAACGGCGATGGAAAAGTGAATCTTACAGATGCAAAGCGTATTATGCAGTATTATAATGGGGAGATCGAGTCTTTAAGCCAGGAAGGTTGATCCAGGTTAGGATCACACAGAACCAAAAGATCTATCCAGGAAAGAAGATGAACCACGATGTTAACATGGACAGCAGAAGAAAAAGCTCTAAAAAACATCCAAAAAATCATAGCCCGTGTCTGGCGCATGAATCATGCACAGCTTTCCACGTTTTGCAATAAGCTGCAAAAAAACAGCCACGAGCTGCTTCCAGGACAGCTCGGCAGCGCATTTCTCAAAGTTTTGCAGCAAACAGCGCAGAAAGAGCAGATATCGGCAAAGGTATGGACAGAACTGATGCGGGATACGGAGCGCCTGTTAAATCTGGTACAAATGCAGTGCCGCCAGGAAGAACAGGCATGTCGTTTGCTGCTGTACAGGCTGGAAGCCCAGCAGGACAGGATATTTCAGACAGAGCTGGGCAGGGCATTTTTGCCCTTATTAAAAGAGAAATTAGGCATGATTCCGCCATCCCGGACACAGACAGCATCCATCCAGGAAAGGGCATCTAAGCACGAGCATAGGCAGAATACATCAGGGCTGCACACAGAGCTTCACCAGGAATTGGAAAAAGTCGCGGACTGGCTGATGAATGGCCCCGAGCAGGCGCCAGGAAAGAAAACAAAGAAAAACAGAAACAATCGTTCTGTCTGCCACAGCGCCGCCAAACGATCCCCTGCTCTTATC
Source organism: uncultured Eubacterium sp. (assembly GCA_947090545.1). Lineage (GTDB taxonomy): Bacteria > Bacillota > Clostridia > Lachnospirales > Lachnospiraceae > Eubacterium_J. The sequence continues at coordinate 32,515 of CAMUPC010000016.1, forward strand.
TTTGCCTGTCTGTCCATATGCTTTATGGGAATCTGGCTGTACGGGCAGATCCAAAGAAACCAGAATCAATGGCAGTTGCAGCAGATGAAAGTGGCATCATCCAAAGAGCCAGATCTGTTTTGGTCAGACAGTCCCACAGCAGACACAGATGCAGCCGCACGCAGGAAAGCCAGATCAAATATAGCGCCAGGAACAACCAGCAACGAAACAGGCGTGGCAGAAAATCATCCTCAGACAACAGACAAAACCAGCGCGGCTAAGAACATCCGTCAGACAAAAAGGAATGCCGCAGCCAGGCAGAAAAAGCTGCCGCAGTATGAGCAGATGTCAAAAGAATACCCGGACTTGTTTGGATGGCTGCTGATTCCAGACACACAGATCGACCTTCCGGTAATGCAGCCGCACAAGGAAAGTGATTTTTACCTTCACCACGATTTTCAGGGAGCAGCTTCGTCAGAGGGAGCACTGTTTGTAGATGCAAAAAACAATCTCCTGCCGCCGGACTGCAACACGGTTGTTTACGGGCACAATATGAAAAACGGGCATATGTTCGGCACGCTGGATTTGTATCAAGATGCGGATTATTTTCAGGCGCATAAGGAGATTCATTTTGACACGATTTATGAAACAGGGATCTATGAAGCCGTTGCTGTAGTAAAGACAAGGATCTTGCAGGAGGAAGAGCCGGGATTTCGGTATTATCAGTTTTTTCAATCCAACGACCGCCAGTCCTTTCACGCATGTCAGGAGTTTGTAAAGCAAAACCAATTGTTTGATTCCGGCAGCTTTTTGCAGTATGGGGACCGGATTTTGATGCTGTCTACCTGCGAATATTCACAGGAAAACGGAAGGCTTGTCGTTGTTGCCAGGAAAATTGGCTAGAGCGTATTAGAAAAACCATTTCTATGATCTGTATCCCAACCTTGCGGAGAATTGCAACCCAATTTAGTCAGCGCAGCCCGCTGCAATTCCCTAATTTGGGTGAAATTCTCCGCAAACTGTATAGATATGCAAGGCTTTCTCATGGAATCGCAACATTTCTAAACTTTAAAATAGTGCTTCAAAATCTGCATAATCTGGGATTCGTTAAAATCTAAATGATCGTAGTCTATACGATCACTCTGCACACCAGCCACGCATCCATTTTGGATCAGTTCATGATATATAATTCCACTGTTTTCATCGATAAAACGGCCGACAATATCCAAATATGTATCATCAACATGCGTATACCTTTGGATCGCTTCTCTTGAAATATTGTCTTTTAGCATCTGGCAGATAAGGCTGATCTTTTTTAACTCAAGAAATGTGCTGACTACCATTCGGATATCCAAAAAACATTGTTTCAGAACACTTTCTTTTGCATTCTCCGCCAGCAGGCCACTTTGCATAAATAAATTTGCTTCCTGCGATGAATACCTGTCGTCTGCTTCGTAATCCTTTTTTGAAAATTCATCTAATAAAGGTGCATACTGATCCTGTAGCCGCTGCGAAGTAAAATGCTGAGCAAGTTCTGCAATCGCGAAATAATCACCTATATAGAAGCTGTATAATAGTTTTTCCAATAAAACAACTTCCAGAATCTCATCTTCCTCTAGCCCACGATTCAGAAGCCTGTATTTTTCAGATTCTAAAGAAGCCTGCACAGCAGTTGGACAGATACCATCCAAAAACAAACCAAGAAAATGATCCCATAAGCTAAAATATTTCGTTTGTGCAAAGTACTGTTTGTGGTCTGGCTTTTCGCCTGCTTTCCATTTGGAAGCATACGTATAGAAAATTGTGGAATAATAGATCTGTGCTATTCATACTTATATTCCTCCTTAATCAAAAGCTCGAAGTAAAGATACCAGCGTCTCTCTCATTATCATGCAATAAAAATAGCCGTTCGTCAAGAACATCCCTAACTTGGATAGACCGAAATTGCGATTGTTTTGGTCAGGTGTTGCATTTTTGGAAGAAGGGACGCCGGAGGAAGGGGAGCGGGGCTTGCTTCCGGTTCCGATTCCAAAATGTAAGGAGCCC
>CAMUPC010000017.1 GCA_947090545.1 uncultured Eubacterium sp.
TTACAGGAAAATGTTATGCTTTGAAAAAATACAGTTCTTTCTGGCATTTCCGTATTCCGCTGGGAACCAAAAGCTAAAAGCCAGGAGCCCGGACAAAAACGGCGTACGAAGAATCGGCAGATTCACAAGATGCAGGATGGAGGAATCAGTGATGAAGGAATTAGATTATGGAAAAATAGGCGCAAGAATCCGCCAGGTGCGCAAAGCAAAGGGATGGTCGCAGGAGAAGCTTGCGAAGAAATGCGGCATCAGCATGTCGTTTCTGGGGCATATTGAGCGGGGCACGAGGATTATGAGCATAGAGACGCTCAACAGTATCTGCGAAGCGCTGGATGCCAGCGCGGATGAGCTGCTTTGGGGGATTCCCAAGGCTTCGGAAACGGTCATGCAGGAGCTGTGGAACCAGCCAGAGAGCAAAGAGATTGACAGCTATGCCATGTATATCAGGATTATGAAATCCGTAGCTGAGATTATGGGCAGTGTATGATCCGAACAATCAGCGTCATTACCGTGGCCTTCAACAGCGGAATGGATATAATACCGACGGTGGAATCAGTTCTTGCCCAGGATTTAACGGGAATCGGGCTGGAGTATTGGGTCATAGACGGAGCTAGTACGGACGGCACCGTGGATCTTGCCAGAAGCTATTGCCGCCGGATGCAGGAGCGGGGCATTCAGTATCAGGTCATCAGTGAACCGGACAGCGGCATTTATGATGCGATGAATAAGGGCATCCGGCTTGCCGGAGGGGAACTGATTGGATTTTTGAACAGCGGAGACTGGTATGAGCCGGGAGCTTTGCAAAAGGTGATGGAAACGTTTGCCAGAAAGCAGTGTGGCATGATGTTCGGCAGTGTCCGTATTTATAAGCAGAATGGAAGCTCGTTTGTAAAAAAGGCAAGGCAGCGCAGGTTTCAGACGTCCAGGGACTGGAACCATCCTGCAATGTTTGTCAAGTCCTCTCTGTATAAAAAGTATCCGTTTCCCAATCAGGGGATTCATGATGATTATGCATTTTACTTAAAAATGAGGACACTTCCCGTGAAGATTGTAACAACAGGCAAGGTGCTTGCCAATTTTCGTATGGGAGGAGCAAGCAATCAAAAAGGGATCAAAAAGATGTGCCGGCGCGTGTACGACAGGTACAGGTATTGCTATCGCGCCAATGGATACAGCAGATGGTATTTCATCGAATGTATCATTACAGAAGCGGCAAAGTGGCTGTTTGGATAGTGTAAAGGAATGTATGGCTCTGCCGTTGGGACAGCATGGCTGCCTGCTGCCAGAGGCAGATAGGGTTTGTGTGCCGGATGCTGCGGGAAGGAAGGATAAGTATGCGTATTGGAATTGACCTGCTTTGGGTACGGGTAGGGATTTGCGGAGGTACGGAGTCGTATATCCGAAACCTGCTGGATGGATTTGCGGAATATGACAAGCAAAATGAATACGTGCTGTTTGCGGCAAAAGACCATGTGCGCAGCTTTGCGAAATATGCAGACAAGCCGCATATGCGCCTGCAAGCCTGCCGCGTGGAATCCAGAAACCGGATCAGGCGCATTTTTTGGGAAAACGCTTTCTTAGACGCAGCCGCGGCAAGATGCCGCATCGATGTGATGCTCATTCCGGTGTACAGCAAGCCCGCCGCGCATGTCAGCGGTATTCCCTATATCAGCGTGATACACGACTTTCAGGCGCTGCATTATCCAGAGTACTTTTCGCCAGCAAAAAGATGTTTTTTAAACGCTTCCTGGAAACGTACTGTGCGGACGTCAGCAAGGCTGGTTACGATATCGGACGCAGTCAGAAAAGACCTTGCCCTGCATTTTCCGTCTGCGGCGGGAAATGCCGTGACGATCTATAATCCGGTCGCGACAAGCTGTTGTGGGTTATCGGCTGGTTTTATCGAGCGCAGGTATGGGATCAGGCGGTTTCAATATGTTTACTGCGTCAGTTCCATGCTCCCGCATAAAAATCTGGACACGATTCTTCGGGCAGTCAGGGACATGCCGAACATCTGCCTGGTATTAAGCGGCGTCGGCAGGGAGCGCAGCCTGGTTCACAAGCTTTACAGGTACCAGATTGCGGAGCGAGTTGTGCTGACCGGGTATGTGCCTGACGCGGTGCGGGACTGCCTATATGAGAACTGCCGGCTGTTTTTGTTTCCAAGCGTGTTTGAAGGCTTTGGAATGCCCCCGATCGAAGCGATGCGCAGGGGAAAAAGGGTGGTTACGACAGCCTGTGCGAGCCTTAGGGAAGTGACGCAGAACCGTGCCGTCTATGTGGAGCATCCGTTTTCCGTATCCGAATGGAAGGAAAAAATCCAGTATGCGCTGACACTGCCGGAAGAAAAGGTGCCGTTTGAACAATATGAGCCATGTGAAATTGTGCGGCAGTACAAGAAGCTGTTTACCAGCCTGGCAGTGGAAAATGGGAAACGCTGTTGGGATGTGGGGGACAGAAACGAGCAGATGCGTATTTATGAAAAAATTTATGATATCGTCTCGGAACAGGAACGCAGTGCCGGGAAAAAGCTGGGCTATGAAAAACGGGCGTTTTTATGCAACGTAGGCGCACACCCGCAGATCGTTGACGTGTCAGGCTACAAAAACCTGACCAATCCAGAGTATTGCCAGGCACTTTATATGGCGGTATATCACCGTCTCCCGGAACGGGAGGAGTATCAGAAATGGAGCGCTTTTTTCGGAATGGATTCGCCTTCTTTTCAAAAAAAGCTGCTGAAAAAGCTTGCTGCTTCCAGTGCGGCAGGCATCAACCGGATACGTTTGATTCATGATCCGTATGTCGGCAGGTACAGAGGAATCAAATATTGGCTGTTTGGTGCTTGTTACGGGCTGACGGACAAGCCGACGCTCCGCCAGATCGGAAAAAAGCTGCCGCAGCCGCTGCAAAAGCTGGCAAGAAAGGTGCTGCTATGAAAGTTTATATTGATGTAAGCGTGCTGACAATGGCGGCGTTTCTCACAGGCATTCAGCGAGTCACGCGTGAAATTACGCTCCGTCTGGTCAAAGACGCTCAGGCGGCTCAGATAGATCAGACGACTCAGATAGCTCAGATACAAGTCATATTGATTTCCTACCATGCTGCAAAAAACAGCTATTACCAGATCGACAGCCAGGCGTTTTTTCGCTATTATGCCGGGCATGGCGGCATGAAGGAGAGGATGCTTACCAGGCGCAGGGTGCCACTGTCTGAGATTGGGGATGGAGCGGTGTTTTTTGACCTGGATGCCGTGTGGATGGGCAGGGTAAGGCGGAGCTATCTTTTGCCAATCTTAAAAAAGCAGGGCGCCGTTATTGTTGCCCACATTTATGACATTATTTCCGTCACGCATCCGCAGTACTGCCTGCAAAGAGGCGTCTGCCTGTTTATGGATTATATCGGCGCTCATTTGCAGTATGCGGATGCGGTGATCGTAAATGCGCAGGCGACGGTGGCAGAGCTTCAAAAGCTGTCCGCGCAGGCAGGGTGCGTATGCCCGCCTTGTACGGTTGTTCCGCTTGGCGCGGATTTTCAGGAAAAAACGGCGTTTTCCAAAAAACGGAAACGATCAAAAAGAAAGAGAGAGATCCCCAAAAGCGGTATGCCGTATTTGCTGATGGCAGGGACGATCGAGCCGCGCAAAAACCACAGGCTGCTGCTGCGGGCGTACGGCGAAGGGCTGCGGGACATGGGGTATGGCATTGTATTTGCGGGATCTCTGGGATGGGATATGGAAGGCTTTGCCAGAGAGCTTGTGGAGCATCCTGATTTTGGGAAGCGGATTTTTTGGTTTTCGGATTTAAAGGATGAGGAACTTTCATATTTGTATGATCATGCGTATTTTTTAGTATTTTGCAGCTATGCGGAAGGGTTCGGGCTGCCTGTTTTAGAAGCGCTCAAGCGCGGTACGCCTGTGCTGGCGGCGGAGCTTCCTGTGACGAGGGAAGCAGCGGGAGAGGCATGTGTCTATTTTGCGCAGGATGATGCGCAGGGGATTTGCAGCAAGGTTTTTTATTATCACAGCCATAAGGAAGCATATCAGCGGCTGAGACAGCAGGTTAATCAATTTGAGCCTGGGGACTGGAACACCTGTTATCGCAGGATGCGCGGGCTGCTGTGCCAGGTGTACAGAGACAAAAAAGGACGGAAAACCAGCCGGACGGAGCAATAGAACTGCCGGCGGGATAACATACAACCAGCAAAACAGGAAGAATACAGGAAATGGATCATAAAGTAGGAATCGTCATTCCAAGCCTGAACCAGGGAAGTTATATCGAAGAAGCACTGCGCAGCGTCATTGCGAACCAAAAGCATACAGATATCAGTCTTGTCGTGATGGACGGGGGTTCCAAAGACCAGACGCTTTCTATGATAAAAAAATATGAAGCACATATCAGCCTGTGGCGCAGCGCGCCTGACGGCGGGCAGGCGGCTGCGCTGAATCATGGAATGCGGGCGCTTGGCGGGTGCCAGTACCTGATGTGGCTGAATGCGGATGATGTGTACGAGGACGAATACGCGGTCAAAAAGATGGTGGATTTTGCGGAAAGCAGCGGCTGTGAGGTTTGTTATGGGCTGTCGCATTGGATCGATGAGTTTGGGGCAATTATTGGGGAATATCCGGTGGAGCCTTTTGAACGCGCGGCATTGAAAGACCGGTGCTATATCAGCCAGCCAAGTGTTTTGTTCAGCCGCAGGGCGTACGAGCGGGTCGGGGCGTTTAATGAAAAGCTGCGGATGTGCCTGGATTATGAGTATTGGATTCGGCTTGCCGAACACTATGAGTTTGGGATGATCAGGGAATATATCGGGGCAACGAGGATGTATGCGCAGACAAAAACGGCTACGATGCAAAGGGTGCATGTCAAAGAAGCCGTTGGGATTTTGCGGCAGTATTATGGGGAAGTGCCGATGCATTGGGCGGTTACCAAGATGTTAGCGGAGCATCCGAACAGGCTGCTTTTCAAGGTGCCCAAAAGAGTGCTGATGGTGCTGCTCTATCCGTGGAAGGAAAGAATCTTAAAGGACAGCGGGATGGGGAAGAAAAATGCTTAAAACATTATATGTAAATGGCTATCTGCTTCGGCAGTTAGTAAAAAAAGATATCAGGCAAAGGTATCAGGGTTCTGTGCTGGGTGTCCTTTGGTCACTGCTTGTTCCTGTCTTGATGCTGGTTATCTACACATTTATTTTCAGTGAGGTATTCCAGGCAAAATGGAGTATAGATACTGCCGATACGTATCAGTTTGCGCTGATGCTGTTTTGCGGGCTAAGCACTTTTAACCTGATCGGAGAGGTAATGAACCGTTCTACCACGCTAATACAGTCAAATGCAAATTATGTAAAAAAGGTGATATTTCCATTGGAGATCCTTCCTGTTGTGCTGGTGCTTTCTGCGTTATTTCACTGTGTAGTAAGCTTTGGAATTTTGATTGCAGCGAGGTTTTTGTTGTATCACAGTATTTCTTCCACACTGTATTTGCTGCTTCCAGCTATGCTTCCTCTGGTCGTGCTCGCAGTTGGAATTGGGCTGTTTATTGCTGCTATTTCGGTGTATTTAAAAGATGTGGGAAATGTGATTTCCGTTCTTGTGACGGTACTGATGTATCTTAGTCCGGTGTTTTTTCCGCTGAATGCAGTTCCAAAAGAGTTCAGGATAATATGTGAGATGAACCCTATCACGTATATGATTGAAAATATCAGAAACATAGTACTGTATGAGGTGTCGATCAATGCAGTGTTTTTTGCCATCTCCTGTGCGGCGGCATTTGCCGTTTTCTTTATTGGATATGCAGTATTTATGCGTACGAAGGAGGGATTTGCAGATGTTATCTAACAACGAAGAACCGGCAATCCTTGCAGAACATGTGACAAAAGTCTATAAATTATTTGATACACCAGGAAAAAGGTTGGCATACCATTTGTTTCATTGTCAGACGGGCAGCGATTTTACGGCATTGGACGATGTCAGTTTTACTGTGAATAAAGGAGAAGCTTTCGCAATTATAGGCAGAAATGGCAGTGGAAAAAGTACCATGCTTCAGATTCTGGCAGGTATTTTGAAAGCTACGTCAGGAGAAGTCAGGGTGAATGGAAAGGTCGCTGCATTGTTAGAGCTTGGAAGCGGATTTGACCCGGAATGTACAGGGTATGAAAATATTTATTTGAATGCAGCGATTTTGGGTGTTTCCCAAAATCAGACAGAGCAGAAAATGGAACAGATTTTACAGTTTGCTGACATCGGAGATTTTGCAAAACAGCCAGTGAAAATGTATTCCAGCGGAATGTATGTACGCCTTGCCTTTTCGGTAGCGATACATGTAGACGCAGAGATTTTGCTGATTGATGAAGCACTGGCTGTTGGAGATGTTTTTTTTCGGCAGAAATGCTATCAGAGATTGGAGAAACTAAAAAAAGAAGGAAAAACAATTATTCTGGTCAGTCATGGAATGAATGAAGTAGAGCAGTTCTGCGACCGGGCGCTGCTGCTTGACCATTCAAAGGCAATTCTGCTTGGGGACAGCAAAGAAGCAGTAAAGCGATATTATTTGCTGGAGCAGCACAAAGAGGATATATCTATAGATGCATTTGTAAATAAAGAAAGAGACGGCACAGTGATACAGCAGATGGACGGAATAAAGTTCCAAAACGGCTGGAGCAGGAAGGAACCGGTATTTTTTGATTTATCCAAGGCAAAGGAAATTTCAAATGGAAAGGCATCCGTTCTAAGAATTGGTGCTTTTGATGCATACGGATATGCAAAAAACAGCTTTGAACAGGGGGAAATGTGTTATCTCTATTATGAGATAGAAGTCCGCGCAGATATTTGCCTTCCCTTGACAGGAATTGTATTGACAAATCAAAAAGGGATTATTGTGCACGGCAAAGATAATCTGCAAATGGATACCGAACTCCCGGATGATGTAAAAGCCGGAACAAGGCTTTTTTGTTTGCAGACGGTAAAGCTGGATCTTCAGGTCGGAGAGTATACGATTGAGGCAGGATGTGCAACGATTCAAAGGGATTTGTATGAACAGAGGATGTATAAGCAGCAGGAAGAAGTCAATGCAGGGATGGAGCGGCTGGTGAGCCTGATTGATGCGGGACGAATTGCCGTTTTAGAGAAAAAAACAGGGGCGCCTATGAAAAATATGTTTCATGGAATTTGTGGCCTGGAGGGAACGATTTTCATCAAAGAGGAGTTGAAATGATGGAAGAATGCTGGTGTGGGAATAAAAATTTGGCGGAATATGCAAAACATTATGATAGATGTAACGAATGCGGTACGTTAATCTCAAAATATCCTTTTGATCAAAACATTTATCAGGTAAATGATGAAGAAAAGGATTTTTATGGCAAAAATTATTGGAAGTCTACGATGGCGAAGGCATCTGGCAAACACACGTTAAGTGAAGTTATTGATCTGTATTTAACGGAACGTGTTCTTTATTGGTTAAAGTATATTTTAAAATATGTAAAGCTGGGTGCCGAATTCGCAGAGATTGGATGCGGGCTTGGACAACTGTCCTATGTTTTAAAATGTTCTGGATACGAGCAGATTGCCTACGAGCTAAGTCCTTGGATCTGTGACTATATCCGCCAGGAACTAAAGATTCATGTACACTGCGGAAGTTTTAAAGAAAATGGACACAGATACGATGCTATCCTCGCATTTGATGTACTCGAACATTTAATGAATCCGCATGAGTTTCTGCAAGATTGCGCAAAAAGTGTAACAGAAGATGGGATACTGTGCATACAGACCCCATGCTTTAACCAGGATTTGAGTTATCAGGAGATGCTGTCGCAATGTCCGAGATTTGACGGGATGTTACGGGAAGAACAGCATGTTTATTTATACAGCAGAACAGCGGTAGAACGTTTGCTAAAGTCTGCGGGTTTTTCGTACCAGGTATTTGTGCCGGCATTTTTTGGCGATGATTACGATATGTTCTTTTTTGCGTCTAAAAAGCCTATTCAGCTAAAAAACAAAGAATCTGAAATAGACAGTTACTTAAATGCTGTTCCAAACGGCAGGCTGGTCAAGGCGATGCTTACCTTATTTGATGAAAAGCAGGATTATTTACATAGATTCCAAATGGAACAGGAAAATAGCATGGCGCGTTTGGAACAGGTAAGGCGGATGACAGAGATATTAAAAGAAAGCGAAGCTGACCGCGCTGCACGTTTAGAACAGATACAGAGTTTAACGGATAGCTTGAAAGAAAATGAAGCTGACCGCGCTGTGCGCCTGGAGCAGATACAGAGTTTGACACAGATGCTGGAAGAAAGCGAAGCCGATCGCGCTGCGCGTCTGGAGCAGATACAAAGTTTGACACAGATGCTGGAAGAAAGCGAAGCTGGCCGCGCTGCAAACTTGGAACAGATTCAAATTCTGACACAGATGCTGGAAGAAAGTGAATCTGACCGTGCTGCACGATTAGAACAAATTCATACGCTGACGGAAATGCTCCATCAGAAAAAATGAAATAAGAATAGGGGTTATCATACATGAAAATTGCAGTAGACGTACTGCCGATCCGTTCAGATGGGAGCGCAGGAGGTGCAGCAGGATTTGCGGTGGAATTGATTGCTGCCATTGCAAAACTGCCTGATATAGAGGTGATTGTTTTATGCGGCAGTTGGAACAGGGATTATTTGCGAAATATACTGCCTGCGTCTGTCAGGCTGATACAAATGGAAGGAACGAAGTCCTATACGGGAATCGCGGCGGCTGACCGGCTGATTCAAAAAATCACGAAACGCCTGCGGCGCCAAAATACACTCAAGGCAAACCATGTAGACCTTTTGTTCTGCCCGTTTGGTGCAGCAGTGTTCCAAGAACAGGGAATCCCTATCGTCAGTACTATTTTGGACATACAGCACGAATTTTACCCGCAGTTTTTTGATGCGGATGAACTGGAGCACAGAAAAAAGTTTTACCAAGCGATTGTGAACCGTGTAGAACGTGTGGCATGTATTTCAAATTTTACAAAAGAGACGTTTTGCAATACGTATGGGTATGATCCATACCGGGCGAAAACGATTTATATAGCGATTCAGAACCGTTTTCAGGAAAAAGACCTGTCCATATTGGAAAAGCTGCGTTTAACGGAAAATAGTTATCTTGTGTATCCGGCAAATTTCTGGGAGCATAAAAACCACAAATTGCTGTTGAACGCTTTTTCGATGTATGTAACAAAGCATCAGAATGCAAGATTGGTACTGACTGGAAATCCACTGGAACAAAAACCGTATTATGAAAAACTTTTAAAACAGCTTCATATACAAGATCAGGTGGTAATAACCGGATATCTTACACAAGCGGAGTTATACAGCATTTTGGACGGAGCAAAAGGCCTTATTTATCCAAGCCTGTTTGAAGGATTTGGAATTCCTGTTGTAGAAGCGATGCAAATGAAAAAGCTGATCGCTTGCAGCAATCTGACAAGCCTGCCGGAGATTGGATGCAGCAGTATCCATTATTTTAATCCGAAAAAACCTGATGAGATTTATGATGGGATTGCGTTTTTATATTCCAGAGAAATGACCGATGAAATCCGCCTTGAATATGATAAAAAGTTAAAAATGTATGAAACAGGATATATGGCAAGCGCATATCGAAAGTTGTTTTACGAAACGCTAAAAGACCATGCTTCCTATGTATTTCAGCAAGGGTGCTCTGGCATTTATACAGACGGATGGAGCAGCGGACAGATTGAAATATTTTTGAAAGGGAAGAAAGGAAGTATGTTGGAAATACAGTGTACTTATCCTCCGTTTGCGGGTAAAAGAGCAAGAGTTATTTATAGAGAAAATAAATATAAAAAACAATATAGAGTGCCTGCCGGCAGGAAATTTGTCATTCGGGAAAAAATACAGCAGGATCAAGCTTGTATTTCGCTGCATATCGCAAAGACATGGGTGCCGGCAGTGAAATTAAGAAACGAGGATCAAAGAAGGCTGGGCATGATGGTGCATGAGTTGATGATTAAAGATGAAAACGGTGCAAAGACGTTTTGGGAAAAACAACAAGATGCGTGGATACAATGCTAATGGAATGATGGGGACAGGAGCGTAAAAACATGAATATTACAATTGTCACACCGTCTTTTAATCAGGGAAAGTATATCCGGCGTACAATAGAAAGTGTATTATCTCAAAATATCAAAGGGCTGGAATATATCGTTATGGATGGAGGCAGTACGGATGAGACAGTTTCTATCTTAAAAGAATATGGCAGCCGCATTATTTGGAAAAGCGAAAGAGATAAAGGGCAGGCAAATGCTGTAAACAAAGGGATCAAGGCGGCAAGAGGGGAAATCATCGGCTGGCTGAACTCGGATGATATTTATTATCCTGGTGCGCTGCAAAAAGTACTCGCCGTATTTGAGGAAGGCCTACAGCGGAATGTAGTATACGGAGATGCGTACCATATAGATGAAAAAGATAAGATAATTGAGGAATATTACACAAGGGATTTTAACTATGAACATCTGAAAGAGATCTGTTATATCTGCCAGCCAGCGCTGTTTTTTCGTAAAACGCTGACACAGAAATATGGATATCTGGATGAAGCTTTGCAGTATTGTATGGATTATGATTATTGGCTGCGTCTGGGAAAAGGGGAAACATTTTATCATCTACGTGAAATACTGGCTGGCTCCCGGCTGTATGAGGATAATAAGACGCTTGGCGCAAGACGCAACGTACACGAAGAAATGCTCTCCATGCAGGAAAAAAATCTCGGTAAAGCAGAGGAAAAATGGATCTATAACTTGGCGCATGTGATTGTGGACGAAATGCAGATACCAAGAACCGCACAAGGAAGGACAAATCCGCAGTTTGCGCAGATGCTTGCAAAAGTGTCAGCAAAACAATTTTTGAAGCATTACAAATATATTCCAAGGAGTGCTTGGAAAAACCTGATAAGCTGGTATTTTATGAAGTAGCGGCAAACAGATGGTACCAAAGAAACGGAGAACAAAGGATGAAAATAGGATTTGACATCAGCCAGACATGTGAAAACAAATCCGGGACAGGATTTTATGCAGACCAGCTCATTCGGGCGCTTGCAGATATAGACAAGGAAAATGAATATACGCTGCTGCCTTGGTTTTATGATTACAGGCCGCAAACGATAGGACACGCAACGAGTATTCGGCAGGATAATTTTGAGTGTAAGCTTGTTAAAAATTTCAGCGATTCTGACAGTACGATGAAAAAGCTGGATATTGTACATTCCAATAATTTTCGATATCCGAAAGATATTTCTGCAAAAAAGATCGTAACGGTCTATGACGTCTGCTTTATGGATGATCCTGAATATACAACAGAAGCAAACCGATTATTTTGCTATCAGGGGACGCTGGATTCCATGCTGTTTGCAGACAAAGTGATTGCTATTTCAAATTATACGAAAGAAAGGCTGCTGCATTTTTTCCCAAGTGTGCCAGAGCATAAAATAGAAGTGATTTACTGCGGAAACAGAAATTCGCTGTTGTCGGAAACAGAAGATTCACAAGTATTAAAAAAATTTTGTCTAAAGAAAGAGCAATATTTTCTGTCCGTTGGGACGATCGAGCCTAGGAAAAACTACGGAACGCTGTTAAAGGCTTATCAGAGGTATAAGGAACGTACAAAAAATTATAAAAGGCTGTGTATTGCGGGCGGATATGGGTGGATGCAGGAAAATTTTGCAGAGGAAATAAAGAGCTTGGGGCTGGAACAGGATGTTGTGGTAACAGAGTATGTTTCAGATAAGGAGTTAGCAAATCTGTATCGGTATTGTTTTGGTTTTTTGTATCCTACCTGGTATGAAGGGTTTGGACTGCCAGTACTGGAAGCAGTCAATTTTGGGAAGCCGGCGATTGTTAGTGATGTGACAAGCCTGCCGGAGATTATAGGAGAGGGCGGGCTGCTTGCAGAGCCAGGTTCGTTTGGGGCGTTTGCGGAGTATATGTTGCGGCTGGAAGAGGAGGAAGGATTGTATCAGAATGTTGTGAAAAAGGGGTATGGGAGAGTAAGCAGATTTCAGTGGGCGGAAGCCGCGAAACAGGTTTTGGATGTGTATAAACGTGTCCTGCAAAGAGATAACTGAGGATAAAGGTTATTATGAAAAGGTTATTTGTTCAATTATTTAAGTTTGGGCTTGCAGGCGGAATTACTACAGTGATTGATTTTGCTGTTTTTGCATTATTAAATATATTTGGCATGAAATATATAATTTCTAATATTTGTTCCTATTTGTGTGCTATTTTTGCAAATTATTGGATGAGTATGAATTTTGTATTTGTACGTAAAGAAGATTGGACTAGAAAAAAAGAGTTTCTCATTTTTGTTGTTTTAAGCATTATTGGGTTGTTTTTCAATGTATTTTTTCTATGGCTTTTTTATGACGTACTTTATAAAAATGCAGTAGTAGAAGTGCAGTATGCCAATGATAACGGAAAAATGGTTTGTAAGATTGGAGCGACGGTGTTACTTCAAATTTTTAATTTTTGTTCAAGAAAAATAGTTTTAGAAAAGAGAAAAGATGTTTAACTGATACATGGAGGCATACATATGAAATATTTTATAACAGGCGGAGCAGGATTCATCGGTTCTAATATGGCGGATAGGATTCTTGCCAGAGGGGATGAAGCGGTTGTATATGATAATTTTTCTACAGGAAGAAGGGAGTTTTTAGAACAGGCATCTCAAAACAGCAGATTTACACTGGTGGAAGGAGATATCTTGGATCAAGAAAAACTGTCTGGCGCGATGCGGGGCTGTGATTTTGTATTTCACTTTGCAGCCAATGCAGATGTGCGTATGGGCTGCGAGCATCCCAAAAAGGATCTGGAACAGAACACGATTGCAACGTTTCATGTACTGGAGGCGATGCGGAAAAATGGAATCCGTAAAATAGGTTTTTCATCTACAGGTTCTGTTTATGGTGAGGCAGAAGTGATACCGACACCGGAGCAGGCGCCTTTTCCGGTACAGACATCCTTGTATGGTGCTTCTAAGCTGGCTTGTGAGGGGCTGCTTGAGGCATATGCGGAAGGATTTGGGTATACGGTATATATTTTCCGGTTTGTATCGATTTTGGGAGAACGGTATACGCATGGGCATGTATTTGACTTTTATAAAAAGCTGAAAGAAAACCCGCAGAGCCTGTATATTCTTGGCAATGGAAAACAGAAAAAATCGTATCTGTACGTGCAGGATTGTCTGGATGCAATTTTTACAGTAATCGGGCAGGCGAAGGAACGGGTAAATATTTACAATTTGGGCACAGACGAGTACTGTGAGGTCAATGATTCCGCTTCCTGGATAGCGAAACGGATGGGCTTGGAACCGAGCTTTACGTATGCAGGCGGGGAGCGGGGATGGATTGGCGATAATCCATTTATTTATCTGGATACCAGCAAGGTACGGGCGTTTGGATGGCAGCCGAAGTATGGGATTAAAGAAGGCGTGTGCAAAACCGTTGATTTTTTGGAAAAGAATGAATGGGTATTTAAAGTACGCGGATAAGGAGAAAGCAATGCGGGTAGGGATTATAGGATGCGGATTGATTGGATGGAAGCGCGCGGGTTGCATATGCCCGCCGCACCGGGTGTCTGCGGTATGCGACGTATGCATAGAAAAGGCGCAGAAGCTGGCTGAAACGGTTAATTGTGAGTTTGTGACAGCCGATTATAAAGAGCTGATTCAGCATGGCAGTGTAGATTTGGTGGTCGTAGCTGTCTTGAACTGCCAGTTGGCGCCGATTACGCTTTATGCGGTGGAGCACGGAGTCCATGTGATTGTAGAAAAACCAGGCGGGATCAGTTCCAGGGAACTGGAGCCAATTATGGAAGCAATCAAAGGTACAGGCATAAAAGTAAAAGTTGGATTTAACCATAGGTATCATCCGGCGTTATTAAAAGCTAAAGAACTGATTACATCTGAGGATGTAGGAAAAATTATGTTTATTCGAGGCAGATACGGGCATGGCGGCAGAGTTGGATATGACAGGGAATGGCGTGCAGATGCCAGGCTGTCCGGCGGCGGAGAGACGCTTGACCAAGGGGTGCATCTGATCGACCTGTCACGCTGGTTTATGGGGGATTTTGCAGAGGTAGATGGATTTGCGGCAACGTATTTCTGGGATATGGATGTGGACGACAATGGGTTTTTGTGCTTAAAGAAAGAGGACCAGCGTGCGGCATGGCTGCAAGTAAGCTGTACAGAGTGGAAAAATATGTTTTCGTTTGAAATCTATTGTGAGAAGGCAAAGCTGGCTGTAGAAGGCATCGGAGGCAGCTACGGGACAGAAAAGCTGTTTTATTATAAAATGCTGCCAAAGATGGGGCCGCCGGAAACGGTTATTTATGAGTATCCCGGAGGAGACGATTCATGGAAGCTGGAATTTGAAGAGACGGTATGTGCCATTACATCCGGCACACCGTTGCAGATGGGAAGTATAGAAGATGCATACGAGGCATTGAAGATTGTGGAAAAAATATATGGAAGGAGACCGTTATGATCATTGCACGCAGCCCGTTAAGAATATCATTAGGAGGCGGAGGAACAGACCTGCCGTCCTATTATGAAGAGCATGAGGGATTTTTGATATCCGCGGCAATTAATAAGTATGTGTATATACTGGTTCATGAAACATTTGGAGAAGAAATGCTGCTGAAATATTCCAAGCAGGAACGGGTCACATCATTAGAAGAAATCCAGCATCCGATTATACGGGAAGCACTTAAGCTGCTGGATATCCCGCCTAAAAAATTAGAGATCTGTTCTATGGCGGATATTCCGGCAGGAACAGGGCTTGGGTCGTCAAGTACCTTTACCGTTGGGCTGTTAAAAGCGCTTCACGCATATAAAGGGGATATTGTCAGTACAAGGACATTGGCGGAAGAAGCTTGTGAAATAGAGATGAAGCGTTTAAAGGAACCGATCGGGAAACAAGACCAGTATATTGCAGCGTATGGCGGGATTACCTGTATGGATTTTCGCAAGGACGGCTATGTTTGGGTAGACCCGCTGAGCTTAAGCGATGAGACTTTGTATAACCTGGAAGATCATTTACTGCTGTTTTTTACGGGATATTCCAGGTCTGCGTCAACGATTTTGGCAGAGCAGGACAAAAAGAGCAAAGAACATGACAGCAGTATGGAAGCAAACCTGGATTTTGTTAAAGAGTTGGGATTCCAGAGTAAAAAAGCGTTTGAAGAAGGAAACCTGGAAGAATTTGCAAGGATTATGAATGTCCATTGGGAGTATAAGAAAAAACGGTCTGGAGGAATGTCGAATCCCAAAATGGATGAGTGGTATCAGCTTGCGATGAAAAACGGAGCAAAGGGCGGAAAACTGATTGGAGCAGGAGGCGGTGGCTTTATGCTGTTTTATGCCGAGGATAAAATCCGGCTGCGCAGGGTTCTAAGAGAAGCAGGGATGCAGGAGGTTCGGTTCCGGTTTGAGATGGAAGGCGCAAAGATTATAGGATAAAGAAGGATGGGAGCCTGAAAATATGGACAGTTTGGAAGATTTACTGGAGCCTGAAAAGGTGCAGGTCGTTGTGATGATGGGTGGAATGGGAACAAGGCTCAAAGGCTATACGGATCATTGCCCAAAGCCGTTGATCGATGTGAATGGAAAACCGTTTTTCGCCTATCAGCTACAGTTGCTGGTGAACGCAGGATTTCAAAAATTTTTGTTTTGTGTGGGATACCATGCCCCTATGATTGAAGCATATTTTGGCGACGGCTCTGCGTATGGGATTCACATTACCTATTCCTATGATGGAGAAAAGCTGCTGGGAACAGGTGGTGCAATCAGAAAGGCGATGCCCTATCTGGAGCATGATTTTATGGTAGTTTACGGCGATTCTTTTATGGATATCGATTATACAGAAGTGCTTTACCGCTACTATGTTGGGAAAAAATCTGGTGCAAGAGCCCTTATGACGATATTGAAAAATGACAGCCTGCTGGATCAGAGCAATGTGATTTATGAGGACGGCAGGATTGTATTGTATGACAAGATGCATCCTGTTTCCCAGATGCATTATATTGATTATGGCGTCTGCATGTATGAACGTACTTTGTTTGAGCATTATGAGCCAGGATGCTTCCTTGATGTGGCAGATATTCAAAAGTCTGTGTCTGTAGAAAGAAAACTGGAAGCATGTCTGGTGCGTAAAAGATTTTATGAAATCGGGACACCGGGATCTTTAAAAGAATTTGAAGCTTATGCAAACAAACGGTTTGCCAAAAAAAGGCCGGCGGTTTTTCTGGACAGAGACGGAGTGGTGAATGAGATTGTATTTAATGAAGATACGGAGGAATTGGAATCACCGTTAAAAACCTGTCAGTTTTCTTTTATGGACCGCGCACTGGAGGCGCTTAGGATTATCAAAGAGAAAGGATATTATATCTTTATTGTTACAAACCAGCCAGCGGCTGCAAAAGGAAAGACAACACTGGGACAGTTATATGAGATCAACCAGTATCTGCTGGATCAATCCATAAAAAATCACTGTGAAATAGACGGGATTTTTATGTGTCCACATTCAGAAAAAAGGACAGCTTATACAAAAGAGACATTTTTAAACAGACGCTGCAATTGCAGAAAACCAGAGACAGGATTGTTTCAAAGAGCGTTGGGAACCTATGCGGTTGATCTTGAACGGTCTTATATGGCAGGAGATTCTTATACAGATGTTTTGGCAGGGCACCGTGCGGGTATACAAGCCGTTTTGATTGGAAACTTAAAATGTGACCTGTGCGCACGGCTTCAGGATTGTAAGCCGAAGATGATCTGCGCCAGCCTGTATGAGTTTTCAAAGCAATTACCAAAAGGAGATATAAAATGAAGTTAGAAGGCAGGGCAGCAATTATTACCGGTGCAAGCCGGGGGCTTGGGTATAAGATCGCGGAAAAGTTTCTTTTGGAAGGAGCCTCTTTGATAGTATGTGCAAGGAACAGGGAGGAATTGGAAAAAAGTGTCTCGGTTTTTCAGAAAGAAGAAACGTATTCTGGCAGGATCATACCGATGCGTGCGGATGTTGCAAAAGAAGAAGATGCAGAGGCGTTATGCAGCGCATGTATCAGGCACTTTGGAAAACTGGATATCGTAGTTAATAACGCGGGGATACATGGAGCAAAAGGTGCGATTGATACGGTGGATATGCGTGAATGGAAAGAAGCAGTCGAGGTCAATCTGTATGGGACCGTACATATGGTCCGTCATGCTGTTTTACATATGAAAAAGCAAAAACACGGAAAGATCATTAATTTATCCGGCGGTGGCGCAGCGTCGCCAAGGCCTTATTTCAGCGCTTATGCAGCGTCTAAGGCGGCGGTTGTCCGGCTTACGGAAAATTTTGCACAGGAATATCAAAAAGACCATATCGATATCAATGCGGTTGCACCGGGAGCAATGAATACGCGGCTTTTGTCAGATATTTTAAGTGTGGATGAAACAGTGATAGGCAAAGAATATAAAAAAGCGTTGGAACAGCTTAAGACGGGAGGAACAGATCTTGAAATTCCGGCTGATTTGTGTGTATACCTGGCTTCTTCGGAAAGTGATGGGATTACGGGCAGGCTGATAAGCGCTGTATGGGACTCATGGGCGGCTTTGCATACGCATATCAAACAGATACAGGATAGTGATATTTATACATTACGGCGCATTCTTCCGTCTGACAGAGGATTTGCGTGGGAAGAAGAATCAGGTACTTAGAAAGAGAGGAATTATGATGATGAGCAGAGAATATGTGGATAACTATTTAGCAGAAACACAGGAAATTGTAACGAAGATTTCACGGGATGAAATCGTAAAGGCGGCGGGTATTTTAAAAGCATTACAGGAGAAAAAGGGACGTTTATTTATCCTGGGCGTGGGAGGAAGCGCGGCAAATGCGTCCCATGCGGTCAATGATTTCAGGAAAATAGGCGGTATTGAGGCTTATGCGCCCACAGATAATGTTTCAGAGTTAACGGCAAGGACAAACGATGAAGGCTGGGAAACGACTTTTTGCGAATGGCTGAAGCTATCCAAAATAGGAAAGCAGGATGTAGTTTTGGTGCTTTCCGTTGGAGGAGGAAGCAAGACCACTTCTTTGAATATTGTAAATGCCTTAAAGCTTGCGAAAGAGCAGGGCGCTGGTATTATTTCCATTGTGTCCAGAGACGGCGGCTATGCAAAAACCGTATCCGATGCGTGCATTCTGATACCAGTTGTGCATGAAAACAGGATTACACCTCATGCAGAAGGATGGCAGGGTGTCATCTGGCATTTGCTTGTAAACGCAATTGCTTAAGCAGGTTTAGAATAAGAATTTGATGAATTACGCAAGGAGAATGAAAAATGAGATACGAAGATTTAAAAATTGCGGTATTTGCAGACGGGGCAGATATCGATGGAATGAAAGCAGAATACAAAAAAGGCGTTGTAAAAGGGTTTACGACGAACCCATCCCTGATGAAAAAAGCGGGGGTAAGCGATTATGTGTCGTTTTCCAGGGAGGTTGTAAAGGAAATATCGGATTTGCCGCTTTCCTTCGAGGTATTTGCAGATGATTTTGAGACAATGGAAAAAGAGGCAAAAGTGATTGCTGCTTTGGGTGGCAATGTATATGTGAAGATTCCAATTACGAATACAATAGGGGAATCCAGCATACCGCTCATTCAAAGATTATCTGCGGATGGCATAAAAATAAATGTGACGGCTGTTTTTACGCTGGAACAGGTGCGCCAGGCGGTAGATGCTTTTGCGGTGGGCACACAAAATATCGTATCTGTATTTGCAGGCAGAATTATGGATGCAGGCGTGGATGCAGAGCCAATGATGAGAGAGGCATCAAAAATCTGCAAAAAGAAGGCAGGTACACAAAGCTTGTGGGCAAGCTGCCGGGAAGTATTTAATATTATACAGGCAGATCGGTGCGGTGTGGATATTATTACGGTTACAAATGACCTTTTGGCTAAGATACCGAATTTTGGAAAAGACCTTGCACAGTTTTCCTTAGAAACCGTGCAGATGTTTGCCAGAGACGGAGAAAGCCTTGGGTTTTCTATTTTGGAATAGAACGTGCAGGAAATGAGGAAGTAGATGTCAGAAGATAGGGATTATTTATTATCGATTGTCGTGCCGGTATATTGTGAGGAAAAGGGGATTGCGTCCTTTCTGGAACGTATGGAAGGCGTTATGGAGAAAATAGGATGCAGATATGAGATCCTTTTCTGCCTGGACCCGTCACCTGATCGGACATATGAAGTGATTAAAGAGAATATCATACGAAATCAAAATATCCGCCTAATTCAATTCAGCCGGCGTTTTGGGCAGCCGGCGGCAACGATGGCAGGAATCTTAAACTGTGACGGAGAGGCATGTGTTGTGATTGATGCAGATTTGCAGGACCCGCCGGAACTGGTTGCTGAAATGGTGGGCAAATGGCAGGAAGGATACGATGTCGTCTATGCCCAGAGGACAAGCCGAAAAGGGGAGACTCTAATAAAGAAGCTGGTAGCAAGGATTGGCTACCAGGTAATTAATGCGATGGGTGAAGTGGAGATCCCTGTAAATACAGGAGATTTCCGGCTGATGAGCCGCAGGGTGATCGAACAACTGAGAAACTTAAATGAGCATCACGGATTTTTAAGGGGCATGGTTGCATTGGTAGGATATCGTCAGACGGCGGTTCCATACCAGCGGGATGCAAGGGCTTCGGGAAAGGGAAAATACAACCGCTTTACAGGTTCGCTCAAAATTGGATTAAATGGCTTGATCTGCTTTTCGTCAAAGCCGTTGCAGGTAATGTCAGGGTTAGGCTTTTTTTCAGCCGGAATAGGCATATTACTTGCCGTCTGGTATTTTATCCAAAAGGTATTTTTAAAGTATGACCTGACCCCAGGGCTTTCGACTACGGTAATTTTAATTACATTATTTGGCGGTTTGCAGCTTTTTTGCCTGGGTATTCTAGGTGAATATATCGGCAGGATTTATGATGAGGTAAAACGAAGGCCGCTGTATATTGTGGATCAAACTGAAAATATGGATCGGGATAAGCAAATATTTCATAAATAGGAGAAAAGAAGATGAAGTTTTTGAATTTCGATAAAATCAAAGAAATACCGAAAAAATATGCTGACGGCTGGTGTATGGCAGATGGAAAAAGAGTTGGCGTCATACATGCAAAGTACGGGCTTATGGATTCGCAGCATGGCGAGCAGGAAATGTCGTGGGATGACTCGCTGGAAGAAATATGCGAGGATGCCAGTAAAAATCATTTTCTTGATGTTTATGAAAGAAAATTAGCGATTCGCTTGTTAAGGCCGTATATGGCGAAAAAAAGACGTTGTATCGTATGTGATTTTGGAGCGTCGTCTGGTTATATGATTGCTGACTTGAAAAATGCTTTTCCGAGAAATAAATTTGTAGCTTGTGATTTGTGTGAGGGAGGGTTATACCGTTCGTACAAAAACAATCCCGATATTATGCACATACAGATGAATCTAAAGAAGATACCGTTTCGCGATAACAGCGTGGATGCAGCGGTCTGTCTGAATGTGCTGGAGCACATTGGCAATGATAAAAAGGCGTTAAAAGAAATATTTCGTGTAATGAAACAGAGAGGAATTGTCTGTTTTGTGGTGCCATATGGCAGAAGCTTATTTGATTATTATGATGAGTCTATTTTTCATAAGCGCAGGTATGGGAAGAAGGAACTGGCAGGCAAGGTGCAAGAAGCAGGATTTCAGGTGGCCTATGAGAATTATATAGGTACATCGATTTATCCGGTTTTTGCAATGAAAAAGCGATGGAACCAGTTGCTTGGCAGGCGGATGTCACAAAAAGAAAAACGGATAGCATTTGCGAAAGATCAAGATACAGCGAAAGATTCCAAGATTGGGCATTTTCTTATGGGAGCGGAATATTTATTAGCTGGAAAAGTGCATGTTCCTTTTGGAATCAGGAATGTAGTACTGGCTGAGAAACCAGTGGCAAATACGTACAATGCAATTTAGAAAAAGGATAGAGGTAATCAGGAGAATCGTGTGATGATGCAATATATTTTTATTATGATAGGATTTTATTTTATTACATGCATCTATGGCATTCCTTTTCAGATTTTTTTGGAAAATGACAGGACAAAGAGATTTAGAGAAATTACATGCCCGCTTTATGGACTGAGTATAGGGATGATATTGATGTTTTATTTGAACTGTTTGGAATTTTCAGTATCGGAGACAGGGCTGCCATTAACGTTATTTTTCTTAGTGATCGATTTTGCCATTGTGATTTGGAAACGAAAATGTTTTTTTATAAACTATAAAAAAACAGGATTCTGTTGTTTGATTATTGCAGTCATTACGATTTATTTTGCAATTCCTGGTATTGTAAACAATGGGGGCGAATTGCCGGTTATTTTATCAAATCATGATTTTGTGTTTTATGCAGCCGGCAGTAATGCCGTAAAGTATCATGGCGCATCCTATATCAGAGACAATTTCGGCAGGCTGTCAGGTATGGTTATGGATATTCAAAACCGTTATATCGATTATTGGATTGCATATATTTCTTCTGTATTTAGGGTAAGCGTTTTTAACGCGGCAAGCCTGCTTTCTATTTATTTGTATAGTATGTTTGTTATTGCCGGAGTAGGGATAATATCTACTTTTTTTCAGAAGAAGTGGCTGTATTTAGCAGCAGGCTGCTGGTTCTTTTTTAACTGCAATTTTCAATATATGTTTTATCAGGGATTTATAGGGCAGATAGCATCGATCAGCCTGATGGTTATGATAACTGCCATATTGCTATGGCTTGTGGATTGTCCCGTCGTTTTAGAGAAAGAATCGATATCTTTGGGTATTTTTGCGGCAGGGCTTGCGGCAGCTTATGGTGAGATGATTCCTATAGTAGTATTACCAATGCTGTTGGCGCTGGTTATTATGTTTGCAGTGAATAAAAATCGGTGCAAAGTATTGTTTTATGATTTTGTTATAGCAGCAGTTACCGTAGGTATTATTTTTGCAAGAGGATATTATACCTCGATTATGATGGCTTTTCTTTCTAATGATGTTACGGCGGGATGGGATATCAAGCCTGGGTTTTTATTGCAAAGCTTAGGTGTATATAATGTCCATACAATTGGTGTTTTTGAAAACTATGAGATTCCGGCAGCAATATTATTTGTTGTGGGAATTGGAGTATTGCTTGGAATTTGCCTGTATGTATATCAAAAGTTTACTGGAGGAACGCGTGTACTATTAGAGAGTTATCTAATTTCTTATGGGCTGCTGTATTTTTTGTTTTTATATCGATATGACCTCTATAAGACATTCAAGGCAATGCTAAATACAAGTTATATTTTTATCGTAGCCGTCATTGTTTTTTTATATGACACGGAACATATAGCCGTAAAGCAGAGATTTCTAAAAAATGTTTTTATGGGAGCTGCATTACTGTTTGTTGTTGGAGGAGGGATCAATGTATCAGCGTTGGATTATGCATATAGTACGGCAATCGAAAGCGGATATCATGCTTATGCAAATGTAGTTGGAAACGGGCACAATGAATTACAGGAATTTTTGGAACAGACAAGCTGTGATGATATTTATATCAGCGGAGGGGTATATTGGGATGACGTGGCAGCACTGGCTATGACAGCAAGTATGGATAGAAAAGCGCAGGATATAGAAGATTATCTATGGGGATTAGAAGATCGGCTTCCAGGAAATCGTGCAGTAGTGATTGACTCTTCTGTTTTGCCGGATGCAGTCAGATTTACGGGCAAAATTCTATTGGAAAATCCGGTTTATACAGTAAAAGAAATCGATACATCCTATCCGTTTTGTTTAAACAGCCGCGCCTTGGGAGCATTATCTTTTTTTGGCTTGGATGAGAAAGGGTATGCGTTAGGAGGCAGAAAAATACAAAATCAAAATTCAGAACTGGAATTTTACGTAGGCCAGGATCGGATTCATGATGTATCTTTTTGCTTTGTGAGTAATTCAGAAAATAAAATTAAGATTACAATGCCGGATGGAAAAGAACAAGTCTTACAATGTGTGCCTGGATTAAATGAAATACAGTTTTCGGATATTTTATTTTCTAAAGGAAAGGGAAATTTTATAAAGATAAATACGGAAAATCTGGATACATATCTTCAAAGCCTGTCATTTGAAACAGATGAGGAACTGCCCAAATATGCGTATCATACGGCTGATTTGCAAAAATATGGTTATTTTTCGCTGCAAAAGATGATAAGCAGATTGCAGGAAGCTTTCAAAAGGGCAGAGCTATTAGATTATAATGGAACTGATATTTCATTTATGCCGCAGGGAAATTATGGAAAATTTGTACCAGATGGATTGTGGGGGAGTGAGGAAGGTGGTTTGTGGACGAAAGACAGGTTTAATTTGTCTGTACGATTGAAAGAAGTGAATGATATCTGTATATCATGGGATGGGCAGGTTTTTCAGAAAGATTATAAAATACATGTTTCTTGCAATGATCAGGATTTAGGTTATGCCGAGGTGAACGATGACCAGACATTGAAAGATTTTATCATTGATAAAAAATTTTTGATAAGGGGAGAAAACAATTTTCAGTTTGAAATTGAAAATATTGTTTCGCCTTATGATCTGGGACAGGGCTATGATCAGAGACAGCTTGGGATATTCCTTCGGCATATAATTTTAAGAAAAGCAGGAGGAGAAGAAACGTGATGGCAGGATGTAGATATGAGTAAATTATGAATGGCGATCAATATATAAAACAACATACTGTAAGAAAGGATATGCGATGAATCAAGCGAAGGATAAATTTTGGGAATTTTTTGATGATGAGCATCGGGAATACGCTTCAGAAATTATGGATGCAGAAGCGGAATATTATGAAAAGTCGGCTATTTTGATAAATCATGATTTGCCGGATTGGGGGGGGGTAGTTCTTGATATTGGAAATGGCGGAATTATTAATTATGATTATAAAAAGTTGAAAAAGTTATTATGTGCGGATATTTATGTGTCTGAAAAAACAAAACAAAAATATCGAGATATGGAAAATATTGCGTTTGTTGAGACTGATATTACAAATATGAAAAATATTAAGGATCATGTCTATGATGCAGTCATTGTACAAAAAGTGATCCACCATCTGGCTGTTCCTTCTTATACTGAAACGAAGAGAAATGCAGTTCGTGCATTAAGAGAATGTATACGGGTACTAAAACCTTCAGGCAAACTTATCATATGTGAATCAACGGTCAGCCGTTGGTTTGAGCTTTTGGAAATAGTGTTTTTTCCATTGATGTTAAAGATGTGCGATTTGATTAAGTTTGACAAAGTATATCAATACTCTCCAAAGTCTTTGGAAAAGCTGATGCGGAGTGCATTAAAAGGAAAAGCAACAGTAGAAAGAGTGCAAGATATTGGAATGGGAAAGCATGTTTTGTTTTTAGGGAGAAAATTGCCGTCCAGGATACTTCCATGCAGTGTAACCTATTATTTGGTAAAAAAGAATCGTAAAGTGAATAAATTTTAGAAAACTTTTTACAAAAAAGAAAGAAGAATGATTTATGAACAAAACATCAAAAATCTACATAGCAGGGCACCAAGGAATGGTAGGATCTGCCATTAACCGTGAATTACAAAAGCAGGGATACGAAAATATTTTGACCCGCACCCACAGCCAGCTTGATCTGTGCCGTCAGGCTGATGTAGAGGAATTTTTTAAAAACGAACGGCCGGAATATGTATTTCTTGCCGCCGCAAAGGTTGGCGGCATTTTAGCAAATGAGCAGTCGTTAGCGGATTTTATGTATGACAATTTGGCAATGGAGATGAATGTGATCCATGCGGCTTGGCAATACGGCTGCAAAAAGCTGGAGTTTCTTGGCTCTTCGTGTATTTATCCACGTATGGCGCCGCAGCCGATACAAGAAAGCGCCCTGCTAACCGGAGCGCTGGAAAAGACGAATGAGGCATATGCGCTTGCAAAAATAGCGGGGCTTAAATACTGTGAATTTTTAAACAGGCAGTATGGGACAGACTATATTTCCATAATGCCAACAAATTTGTATGGAAAAAATGATAATTATCATCCAACGAACAGCCATGTGATGCCTGCACTGCTCCGCCGTTTTCATGAGGCAAAGCAGGCAGGTGATCCGTATGTGTCGTGCTGGGGAGATGGAAGCCCGCTGCGGGAGTTTTTGTATGTGGATGACCTGGCGCAGTTGTGTGTGTTTCTAATGAACCATTATTCCGGGAATGAAACAGTGAATGCAGGCACCGGGCAGGAAATCAGCATTAAAGAGCTTGCGAAGCTGGTGGCAGAGGTAGTAGGTTATACAGGAGAAATTCGCTGGGATACGTCCAAACCTAATGGGACACCACGCAAGCTGCTTGACGTAAGCAAAGCAAAACAGCTTGGATGGACGTATCAGACACCATTAAGAGAAGGTATCTGGCTGGCTTATCAGGATTTTTTAGAGAATACTTGTCAGTGTTCTGGCCGGACTTTGCGTGAGAGGCAGCTATGAAAAAAGCATTGATTATAGGTGCTGCGGGGTTTGTCGGAAGTTATCTTGCGAAAGAACTGTGGCAAAACTATGGCATGGAAGTGCATGTGTCTAAGCTGCCGAAGGAGCACCTTGAGATCGCGTATGCACACGTTCATAATCTGGATATCCTGCAAAAAGAAGAGGTGTCAGGACTGTTATATGAGATACTGCCGGATTACATTTTTCATCTTGCAGCGCAAAGTTCGGTCAGTATTGCATGGAAGAATCCAGGGCTTACGGTTGATGTCAATGTGAAGGGATGCATTCATGTATTGGATGCAGTACGGGAATTGTTTTATAAGCCAAGGATTCTGCTTGTTGGTTCTGGAGAAGAATATGGCAGGATATATGCCGAGGAGGTGCCTGTTACAGAAAGCAATCATCTGCGTCCAGGCAATATCTATGCAGCGACTAAGGTATGCCAAAATATGATCGGAACTATCTATGCACAGGCTTATGATATGGATCTTTTGATGGTGCGGTCTTTTAACCATATCGGGCCAGGGCAGGCGCCGATCTTTGTTGTCTCTGATTTTTGCAGGCAGGTTGCTCAGATTGAAGCAGGAATGAAAGAGCCTGTGATGTATGTTGGTAATCTTAAGGCAAGACGCGATTTTACAGATGTGCGGGATGTCGTGCGTGCCTATGCGCTGTTGGTTTTGTATGGAAAGCCGGGAGAGACTTATAATGTAGGCAGCGGCCATGCATATGCGATAAGAGAAGTGTTGGATTTGATCTTGTCTTTGTCTGGGGCAAACATCCGAATAGAGACAGATCCAAATAAGATTCGTCCGGTGGATGTAGCGGTGATTGAAGCAGATATTACGAAATTGCACCAGGAGACGGGATGGCGGCAGTCAATCCCGCTTGTGCAGACATTGCAGGAGACATTGGACGACTGGAGAGCGAGAGTGGAGTGATGATAGATAACAGGCAGCAGGAGACGGTTGTAAACAGGACTGTACAAGAAGGGATGCAGGAAATGTTTGCATCAAAAGGCGTAACAAGATCAGACCGAGTGTTGCATACGCCTGGAAGCTTTGCAAAAAAAAATCTGCTTTATGTGCAGGAAGCAGGGACATTAGAAAGCCTGATACCTCACATATGCAGGAGAAAGCATCTGGATTCATATTTGATTTTTGAAGTTCTTTGCGGAAAAGGGAGCATTACTTATGAGGGCAAAAGCTATGAAATGCATCAGGGAGAATGCATATGGATTGACTGCCGCAAGGAATTTGCACATATCAGCAGCAGCGAGATGCCGTGGCGTCTTGCCTGGATTCATTTTAATGGAAATTGTGCTGGCGAGTTTTACAAATTGTTCTGTGAACGGCATGATTCACCGGTATTTGTTCCAGCAGATGCGGGCAAAATACGACGAATTTTGGAACAGGTGCCGCAGGCTGTAAAAGATGATGCCGCGGAATTGGAGATACACAGCCTTTTGACTCAGTTGGCTGTCGCCTGCAACCAACAGGCAAGCGAAAAGGATTTGCTGAGGGATGTCAGGGAATATATCAATGCAAATTTTAAAGAGAATAGGATTTTACAGCTGCTGGAGCAGCGATTTGGCATTATCTGGCCGGAGCTGGAAGTGATGTTTTTGGAAAACTATGGGATTGGGCTTATGGACTATATCTTGAATAGAAGGTTTAATGCAGCAAAGGAACAGCTTCGTTTTACAATACTGCCAGTAATAGAAGTGATAAAACAATCCGGGATTGGAAATGAAGAGTTGTTTTACCGGCTGTTTCAGGAGTATGAAAATATGAGTCCCCAGGAATATCGGGAAAAATGGGCGCAGTGGATGAAAGATTGAGAAGTTGTCAGCGGCTGTGCCGCCGCTGTATTATTAAAGGAGATTTGCTTGCAATGAAGAAAAAAGCGTTAATTACAGGTGTGACAGGGCAGGACGGGAGTTATCTTGCGGAGCTGCTTTTAGAAAAAGGGTATGAAGTACATGGGATGGTACGCCGTTCTTCGACAGAAAAGATGGAGCGGATTGAACAAATCAAAGACAGGCTGCATCTGCATTATGGTGATTTGGCAGATTCTATGAGCCTTGTAAAGATTATTAGAGAAGTGATGCCGGATGAGATTTATAATTTGGCTGCGCAGTCACATGTCCAGGTGAGCTTTGACGTGCCTGAGTATACGGCGGATGTTGCCGCTCTTGGCGTACTTCGTGTATTGGAAGCGGTACGTGCCGTAGGGCTTGCAGACAGATGCAGGATTTACCAGGCTTCCACTTCGGAGCTGTTTGGAAAAGTGGAGGAGGTTCCGCAGAGTGAAGAGACTCCGTTTCATCCATACAGCCCTTATGCGGCTGCAAAGCAATATGGGTATTGGATTGTAAAAGAATACAGAGAGGCTTACGGGATGTTCTGCTGTTCTGGCATTTTATTTAACCATGAGTCAGAGCGGCGCGGAGAGACGTTTGTAACGAGGAAGATTTCTCTGGCAGCGGCAAGGATTGCGCAGGGCAGGCAGGAGAAGCTGTATCTTGGAAATTTATCTTCTCTGCGGGATTGGGGATATGCAAAAGATTATGTGGAATGTATGTGGATGATTTTACAGCACGATTCTCCAGAAGACTTTGTGATTGCAACCGGTGAACAGCATTCTGTTCGGGAATTTTGCGAATACGCGTTTCGCGAAGCGGGCATAGAGCTGGAATTTCAGGGGAAAGGCATTGAAGAGGTTGGCATAAACCGCGCGACAGGTAAAACGGTAATTGAAGTATCGTCGGAATTTTACCGTCCGACTGATGTTGTAAATCTTTGGGGAAATCCGCAGAAAGCAATGGATAAGCTAGGCTGGAATCCAACAAAGACAAGCTTTGCGGAGCTGGTCAGGATTATGGTGCGGCATGACCTGGATTTGAATTAGGCATCAATTTGGAAAAAACAACTGAATTTATCTAATGCCAAGCATCTATCAAAAATGGTAGGTGCTTTTTTTAAGCGAAATTGGGGATGTAACTGAGAGATATGGAATCGAGTGTCGTTTTTAAGAGCCTGTCAATTCATCTTGAAAATCACGAATAGTCTGATATAATACAACTAGGATTTTATCAAAACAGAAAAAGGAAAGTCGGATACAGTGCCAGAAAGGGGATGCACAAATGGATTTGGATTTACAAATAACAGACATGGCAGGCGCAAGGCCGGAACATTCCACAGTGATTGTAAATTTTGTAGCAGCAGTACGCAAGCAGCTAAAAAACAGCACGTGCTATGTTTTTTCCGATAATGTACAATATCGGTTTAAAACAGACGATGGAGAAAATAAAATCGTTATACCGGACGCATCGATTAATTGCCGTACAAAATCACGCCGAGGAAATACCTTTATCGACGCACCCCGTTTTGTAATGGAAGTGTTAAGCCCATCAACTGAAAAATATGACCGTGGTGAGAAAATGCATTTGTATTGCCAGCAGGAGATAGACGAATATTGGATTGTTGATTATAAAGAAAAGAGTGTAGAAATTTATGAACTTGATTATAATGACTCTGGAAAACCACAGTATTATTTATGGAAAATGATTACAGAGGAGAATAAAAACGAATTAAAAATCCTTCATTTTCCGAGAATTAATATTACATTTGAAGATTTGTTTGACGAGGTGGATCTGGACTATTAAACTTCTTGTTTGTCAAGGAGCTTCATAGAACAGAAAATCAGAATTTTGCGAGGTGATAGAGCGTGATGGAATACGTCAAAGCGACAGAAAAGGATTTAGAAGATATTTCAATATTAGTAAAAACTACCATACAGGAAATCTACCCCCAATACTACCCCAAAGAAGTTGTTGACTTTTTTTGTAAACTCCATTGCAAGAAAAACATATTTGAGGATATAAAAAGCGGTTTTGTAGGTATTTTGCGAGACGACAATATGATTGTAGGAACAGGTTGTTGTAAAGATAATCATATTACAAGGGTATATGTAAAAACAGAATGCCAAGGGAAGGGCTACGGAACTTATATTATGCAGTGTTTAGAAAATCAAATCCGTTTGCAATATGATACGGTATATTTAGATGCGTCGTTGCCTGCAAGCCACTTATATGAAAAAAGAGGGTATCAGACTATAAAACATGAAAAATGGAACGTAGAAAATGGAAGAATACTTGTATATGAGGTTATGGTGAAATCATTGCCCAAATCTGTAACAAATATTTGTTATGACGGAAAATTTTTTATTCCGAAAAGAAATACACAAAACGGTGAGGTTGACGGAAATACAGTATTTGAATACCATCAAAAGGAAAATATGTTATGGGCGGATTACGCTGGTGGAGATATTATAAAAGGCCACTTAATTGGAACAGTAACAGAGAACGGAGAATTAGATTTTTGCTATCTGCACATAAATAAACAAAAACAGGTGCGAACTGGAGTCTGCCATAGTGTACCACATATGTTAGATAACGGTAAAATTGAATTATCTGAAAAGTGGCAATGGTTAAATGGAGATAAATCGGAGGGTAAATCTGTTGTTGTAGAAATATAATGACAACAGATCTAGCATATCCCATTTCAAAGCACGTCCTCCACCCGATCCATACAGTTACATTTCCGACGATCCAAGTTAGGAGTATTCCATGAATAAAAACATTTTACAGTCTGTCCTGGTCACCTGCGCAGCCCTTTGCCTGGGCTTTGCCGCAAAGAAAGCAGATCAGAAAGCAGATCAGCAAGGCAGCATCCAAATCCACGAAGAAACAATCACCATCTCAGGCGTCCATACAGGCTATGATTTCATGCTGATTGCAGATACACATATCAGCCTGTGCGACGAGCGAGACCCCGAGCTTTTAGAAAAAGCGCAGGCGCGCCGGGAAGCGTTTTTTAACGAAAGCGGCAAGGTGGCGGAGCGTACGTTTCACAACCTGATCACCGAAGCCGCAGAGGGCGGCACCGACCTGACGGTTTTTGCAGGGGATATTACAGATTCTGCAATGTACGCGTCGGTTGATTTTGTGCAGGAGGAGCTGGAACGCCTGGACCAGCCGTATTTATATGTAACCGGCAACCATGATTTTGAATATGGGGAAGAATATTTTTCCAAAAAAGCGTACCGTGAGTATTTTCCACGCCTGTTTCCGCTGACGAAAACGACGGAGCAGTATACGGTAAAAGAGTACGATGACCTGATTGTGGCGGGGATCAATGACAAAAACAACCAGTTTGACAAACAAGCGGTCAAAGCGCTGCTGCCGTATGTAACAGGAACGAAGCCTGTGATCCTGGTGATGCATGTGCCGTTGCAGCCGCAGGACCAGCATTCTAAGCTGGAGCAGCAGGCGGATACGGTATGGGGATTGTCCAAAGCGGGCAGGTGCCGGGTGCTGCTGGGAGAGACGGCTTGTAAGCCGAATAAGACGACGCAGAAGCTTTTGGATGCGGTATTTGCCGAGGACAGCCCGGTTGCGGCAGTGTTTGCCGGGCATATTCACTTTTATAACCGCAGTATGCTGAATGGGAAGTCCGCGCAGCTTGTGACAGGCGCCGGGTATTATGGGGATGCGGCCAGGATTCATGTACAGGCGGAGAATACGGAGGATAGAGCAGAATGAAATATTTTTGGACAGAATCAGAAAGAAAGCAAAAGCACACGTCCTGCTGCCTGGAATTTCGCAGGGGAGCCTACCGGGAAGAAGATCCGCACTGGCAGGAGGATTCCATCTGCCTTTATGCGGATCTATTTGATGAGTTAGAGTTATACCCGCTGTTTCAAAAAGCGGTGCCGCAGTTTGATTACTATGGCCCGACCGAGGTGTCCAGGAAGCAGTGGCAGGCGCTGTACCAGCTTGCCAAAGAGTGCGGCGGCAGAAAGGAGCAGGCAATCGAAGAGCTTGCACCGTGGGTGTTAGGCTGGCTGCGCACGGAAGAGGTATTTACGGTGTTCGGGATTTAAGGGAATGTGAAAGTACGTTGGTTTGCCCAGTTTGGAGTTAATGCTTCCTCACGGGTATCCAAAGCTCGCAGAACAGCCCGCTTTCCCCTTTTTCATAGTAGATTTCAAAGTCGGTATCGTCTGTTTGCTCATAGCCGGTCTGCGGCACAAATTCCTTGTAAAACCTGCTCCATGTCTCGCCCAGGCAGTCGCCGTCAGGACCAAAACAGGAAAATACGGCATAATCAGCAGGCGTTGTTTCCCAGATGGAGTAGCCGTCGCTGCAAAATTGCTCCAGCTTCGCAGTATCCGTATCTTCGTCAATCAGAATACCGATCCCATAACGGAAATGCGTTTCGCCTTCTCTGACAGGGCTGCACATGCCGTACAAATCCCTTTTTCCCGCAGCGCGAAGCAGTTTCATAGGCTCGATCCGGTTTTTTTCAGAGCATTCAGTCCAAAAATCCGGGATGCTGTGGTCGCTGTCGTCATTGATGATTTCATTTGGAAATGATTTTGCCAGTGTAAGAAACCGCTGGTTTTCTTTGTGTTCCATTCTGTAGTCCATAATATTACCACCTTCCAGTATGATTTTTATGACAAGTGGATGAAACAAATGAAGCTTGGTGCCTTTTCGTTTTGCCTGCCTTGGGGTGACACCGTGAAACCGCGAAAAAGCTTTGGAAAAGCTTTCCGGCGATTCGTACCGGTATTTATAGGCGACGTCGATCACCGAATGGGATGTTGTCTGTAGATCGATAGCCGCCAGTGTAAGGCGCCGTTTCCGAATGTATTCATTCGCGGTTATCCCGGTGATAAAGCTGAACGTGCGGTGAAAATTGTAGTTTGACATATGCACGCTTTTTGCGGCGTCTGCATAGGTGATGTTTTCACAAATATGTTCTTCCATAAAGCAGATTGCCTGCTGGATAAGCTGTATTGACATTGTTTCGTCCTCCTTGTGTCTATGATGATAGCGCATTGTGACAGAAAAATCCTGTCCGGGCTTGCACGAATTTGTCTGGAAGGGGGTGCTTTTGTTTTCTGTTGTGTATGATATCATAAGAGCATTTTTTAGGAAAGAGGGGGCTTGTTTGATCAATGTTGCAGTTTTTTGGGAAAGGGACGCTGGGAGAGGGGATGGGCACGCCCTGGCTGCGTCCGTTCCAGAAGGTTAAGAAGCGCTAAGCATCCTGCGGGAAGTTGTGGCACCGTCCGGGCGCGGCACCTAGTTCGCCCTGGCTTGCAGCCAGCAGC
>CAMUPC010000018.1 GCA_947090545.1 uncultured Eubacterium sp.
TGCCACAGCGTAACCGCAGGATGCCTAGCGCTTCTTAACCTTCTGGAACGGACGCCGCCAGAGCGTGCCAATCCCCTCTCCCAGCGTCCCTTTCTCAAAAAAAATCACAACACCCCTCCCCAAAAACTTTCCTGACGAAATATCCCAATTTCCGATTGTTTTTTTATCCCACTTATACTATAATCAGGTATTGTGAACATAGGACAAACCAAGCTACAGATACAATATACACAATAGAAGAGAGGTTCCAAACAGATGGCAGATATCATGTCAGAAGCAACGCCAATGATGCGGCAGTATTTGGAGATGAAAAAAGATTACAAGGACTGTATACTATTTTACCGTCTGGGTGACTTTTACGAAATGTTTTTTGAAGATGCCATGACAGCGTCAAAAGAGCTGGAGCTGACGCTCACCGGCAAAAACTGCGGGCTTTCCGAGCGTGCCCCGATGTGCGGCGTGCCATACCATTCAGTAGAAGGATATTTAAACAAGCTGGTCGAAAAAGGCTATAAGGTAGCGATCTGCGAGCAGGTCGAGGACCCGAAGCACGCAAGGGGAATTGTGCACCGTGAGGTTATCCGTATCGTAACGCCTGGGACAAATACAAACATGCAGGCGCTGGACGAATCGAAAAACAATTATATTATGTCGATTGTCTACTTAAACGGCCGCTACGGTATGTCGATCGCGGACGTGACGACCGGGGATTATTATGTGACCGAGGTAGAGACAGAACAAAAGCTGCTGGATGAGATCAATAAATTTGCCCCGTCTGAAATTATCTGCAACGAAGCCTTTTATATGAGCAGCATAGACTTAGAAGAGCTGCGCGCGAAGTTCCAAGTCAGTATTTCCTCGCTGGATGCATGGTATTTTTCGGATGAAACGGTCTTATCGACACTGCTTTCCCACTTTAAAGTCAACAGTGTGGAAGGGCTGGGGTTAAAGGATTTTCCATGCGGGACGACGGCGGCGGGCGCGTTGTTAAAATATTTGTATGAAACACAAAAAAACGCACTGGAGCATATGACAGGCATCCATCCGTATACGACCGGCATGTTTATGGTGATCGACAGCTCGACCAGGCGCAACCTGGAGCTGGTTGAGACGATGCGTGAAAAGCAAAAGCGCGGCTCCCTGCTTTGGGTGCTCGACCAGACAAAAACCGCGATGGGCGCAAGGACGCTGCGTTCTTATGTGGAGCAGCCGTTAATTGAACGCGGCGAGATTGAGCGCCGGTATGACGCGGTTGAAGAGTTGAATCAAAGGCTGATTGACAGGGAAGAGCTGCGCGAATACCTGCGCCCGATTCACGACCTGGAACGGCTGATTACGCGAGTTGCCTATCAGACTGCCAATCCGCGCGACCTGCTTGCGCTCAGCAGCTCCGTGAAAATGATCGCGCCGTTAAAAAAAATACTGGCGGATTTTCAAAGCCCGCTGCTTGTGCAGGTGTTGGGCGAGATGGACGAGCTTTGCGATATTTATGAATTGATTGATTCCGCAATTGAAGAGGAAGCGCCGATTTCTGTGCGGGAAGGCGGCATTTTAAAAAGCGGCTTTCGAGAAGATATCGACAAGCTGCGGGAAGCGCGCACAAACGGCAAGACATGGCTTGCGGATATTGAAAAAAAAGAGCGGGAAGAAACCGGAATTAAAAATTTAAAAATCAAGCACAATAAAGTATTCGGCTATTATCTGGAAGTGACCAATTCCTATAAAAATCTTGTACCGGAGCACTATGTCCGCAGGCAGACGCTTGCCAATGCGGAACGCTATATAACGCCCAGATTAAAAGAGCTGGAGGATATGATTTTAGGCGCGGAGGATAAGCTTGTCGTGCTCGAATACGAGTATTTCTGCGAGATCCGAAAGACGATCGCCGAACAGGTCGTCCGCATTCAGCAGACGGCGAAAGCAGTAGCGGCGCTGGATGTGCTTCTTTCGTTTGCCGTGACAGCAGAAGAAAACCATTACTGCCGTCCAAAGCTGAATACAAACGGGGTAATCGATATTCGTGAAGGCAGGCATCCGGTCGTGGAAAAGATGCTTCCCAATGAGATGTTTATTACAAACGATACTTACTTAGACAACGACAGCCGGAGGATTTCGATAATTACAGGCCCGAATATGGCAGGCAAATCCACGTATATGCGCCAGACGGCACTGATTGTGATGATGGCGCAGATGGGCAGCTTTGTCCCTGCGAAATCGGCGGATATCGGGCTGGTAGACCGCGTATTTACCAGAGTCGGCGCGTCCGACGACCTTGCGAGCGGGCAGAGCACCTTTATGGTAGAGATGAATGAGGTCGCCAATATTTTGCGCAGCGCAACAAGCAAAAGCCTGCTTATTTTAGATGAAATCGGGCGCGGGACAAGCACGTTTGACGGACTAAGCATCGCCTGGGCAGTCGTAGAGCATATTTCCAATCCCAAGCTTTTGGGCGCGAAAACGCTGTTTGCGACACATTACCACGAGCTGACAGAGCTGGAAGGAAAGCTTGACAACGTCAACAATTACTGCATCGCGGTTAAGGAAAAAGGGGACGATATCGTCTTTTTGCGCAAAATCGTAAAGGGCGGCGCTGACAAAAGCTACGGCATCCAGGTCGCAAAGCTTGCGGGCGTGCCGGAAAGCGTGATTACGCGTGCCAAAGAAATTGTAGAAGAACTGAGCGAAAACGATATTACAGAGATTACGAAAAACCTGACGGTCAAAAAGCCGGGCGCGAAGCAGGCAAAAAAATCCCAGCGGATGGATACGGTAGACTTAGAGCAGATTTCTCTATTTGATACGGTTAGAGACGACGTCATTATCGAAGAGCTGCGCAGTATCGACATCAGCGCTATGACCCCGCTCGATGCGCTCAACAAGCTGAGCGAGCTGCAAAATAAAGTCAAAAACCGCTGGTAATCAAACAGGAGAGCACACATGCCCAAAATACAATTATTAGACGAAAAAACAATCGACCAGATCGCGGCGGGGGAAGTCGTAGACCGTCCTTCTTCTGTCGTAAAAGAGCTTGTGGAAAATGCCGTCGACGCAAAGGCGACCGCAATTACCATAGAGATCAAGGAAGGCGGCATTTCCTTTATCCGTATTACAGACAATGGGCAGGGCATCCCAAAGGATCAGGTGCCGCTTGCGTTTGCCCGCCATGCGACAAGCAAATTAAAAAGTATGGAGGACCTGCTTACGATCTCCTCTTTGGGCTTTCGCGGAGAAGCGCTCTCAAGCATCGCTTCTGTCGCGCAGGTCGAGCTGATTACCAAAACTTCCGAAGAGCTGTCCGGCACGAAATATAAGATCGAGGGCTCTAAGGAAATCAGCCTGGAGGAGATCGGCGCGCCGGAAGGCACGACCTTTCTCGTGCACAACCTGTTTTATAATACGCCGGCGCGCAGAAAATTTTTAAAATCGCCGCAGACGGAAGCTTCGTATATCTGTACCCTGACGGAACGGCTCGCCTTGTCGCACCCGGATATTTCCTTTCAGTTGATCGTCAATAACCAGCCCAAGCTGCAT
Organism: uncultured Eubacterium sp.; assembly: GCA_947090545.1. Lineage (GTDB taxonomy): Bacteria > Bacillota > Clostridia > Lachnospirales > Lachnospiraceae > Eubacterium_J. The sequence goes on from CAMUPC010000018.1 coordinate 3,532, forward strand.
ACGAACGGGAACACAAAGCTGAAAGACATTATTTACCATATTTACGGCAGGGACCTTGCGTCCGGCGTAGTGCCCATCCAGGCAAAGGGCAGCCTGCTTACCGTCGAAGGGTATCTCGGAAAGCCGCATACCGCAAGGGGAAACCGCAACTATGAGATGTACTTTATCAACGGGCGCTATATAAAAAGCCCGCTGCTTGCCAAATGCATCGAGGACGCTTACAAGCCGTTTTTAATGAAGCACCAGTATCCGTTTACGGTATTGCAGCTTACGATAGACGGCAGCCTGATTGACGTCAATGTCCACCCGGCGAAAATGGAGATCCGTTTCCGCCAGGGCGAAGAGATCTATGCCGAGCTTACGCAGATGATCCGGGACGCCCTGGAGCATAAGGATATGGTACCACAAGTAACACCCGGAAGGGAAGCGCCTAAAAAGCTTAACGCAAACCAAGTCGAAAGGCGCCCGGAACCGTTTGAAAAAAAGCGTCTGGAAGCGATCGCGCAAGCTGTCAAAAAAGACAGCCCGTATGAACGCAAATACAACAACACACAGCAGGCAGATACCGAGCCATCACAGGAGCAGACAATCCCAGGCAAAGAACCGTTAGCTATACAGGCTGCGCAGCCAGACAAAGAACCATTGGCAATGCAAGCTGCGCAGCCAGACAAAGAACCATTGGCAATGCAAGCTGCGCAGCCAGACAAAGAACTATTAGCGCTGCAAGCTGCACAGCCAGACAAAGCGCAGCAGAAAGGTGCGGATTTTCCAGGCATCCAGCCAGCTAACACGTATACGCAGCTTACTATCGCAGAAAGCGCCGCACCATACGCAGGCAGCACCGATGCCAACCATATAGATATAAAAGACGCTGATGCAGGGCATACGAATAACAGCCACACAGATATCAAAAACGCCGATGCCGGGTACACGAACGCCAGCCATGCCGATTTTATCAAAGAAGCAAAACGACGCAACTACCGCCTGATCGGACAGCTTTTTGATACTTATTGGCTTGTGCAGGTAGAAAACGAGCTGTTTATGATCGACCAGCACGCCGCGCATGAAAAAGTACTGTATGAAAAAATGATGGCGCAGCTTTCGGAACACGAATTTACCTCCCAGCAGTTAAGCCCTCCGATCATCCTTACGATGACGATGCAGGAACAGCAGTTGTTTGAGGCTTGTAAGGAAACGTTTCAAAAGGTTGGATTTGAAGCCAGTCCGTTTGGCGGCAGGGAATATGCGCTTTCTGCCGTACCTGCGAATCTGTACGGCTTAGATACCAAGGAGCTGTTTTTAGAAATGCTGGACGACATTGCCTGCGATACAGGCAAAAAGACGCCGGAGCTTGTTTTGGAAAAAATCGCTTCGATGGCATGTAAGGCGGCGGTTAAAGGCAGGCAGAGGCTGTCCGATGCCGAGGCAGCGCAGCTTTTATCAGACCTTTTGGCACTTGAGCATCCGTATCATTGTCCGCACGGCAGGCCGACGATGATTTCGATGTCCAGGGCGGAAATCGAGAAAAAATTCAAGCGTATTGTATAAGGAGTAGATGGATGGCACGCACGATCGGGCTTGGTATACAGGACTTTAAAAAAATGGTGGAAAACCGCTATTTTTATATTGATAAGACCATGTTTATCAAAGAATGGTGGGAAAGCGGGGACGATGTGACGCTGCTTACCCGCCCGCGCAGATTTGGCAAAACGCTGGCACTTAGTATGCTTGACTATTTCTTTTCGGTAAACCACAGGCAGGAACAGCATTTATTCCGCGCATGTTCCATCTGGCAGGAGCCCGCCCTTAGAAGCTTACAGGGGACTTATCCGGTCATCAGCCTTTCGTTTGCCAGCATCAAAGAAACGAATTTTCAAAACGCGCGTGACAAGATCTGCCAGTTGATTGCCAGTGAATACGCCAGGAATACTTTTTTGCTGGAAGCAGGCGTTTTATCAGAGCAGGAACAGGCGACGTTTCGCCGCAAATCGTATGATATGGGCGACGTCGACGCGTCCTTGTCTTTGAACCAGCTTTGTGAATACTTATGCCGCTATTATGGAAAAAAGGCGATTATCCTGCTGGACGAATACGATACGCCGATGCAGGAGGCTTATGTCTATGGCTATTGGAACGAGCTTGCCGCATTTATCAGAAACCTGTTTAACGCGTCGTTTAAGACCAATCCGTATCTGGAACGCGCACTGTTTACAGGCATTACAAGAATCAGCAAGGAATCGCTGTTTTCCGATTTAAACAATCTGGCTGTGATTACGACAACATCCAGCCTGTATGCGCAGGCATTTGGCTTTACAGAGCCGGAAGTGTTTGCCGCAATGGAGGAATGCGGGTTTCCTGTACAGGCACAAAAGGAAGTAAGGCAATGGTATGACGGTTTTATTTTTGGAAACTGCCAGCATATTTATAATCCATGGTCTGTCCTAAATTACCTGCGCGAAAAAAAGCTTGCCGCCTATTGGGTGCATACAAGCTCCAACCAGCTTATTGGCAAGCTGATCCGGGAAGGGAGCGCAGATGTAAAAATCATTATGGAGGATCTGCTGCATGGGCAGGCGTTTGATACGGAACTGGATGAACAGATCGTATTTAACCAGCTTGACTATAAGGCAAGCGCTATCTGGAGCCTGCTGCTGGCAAGCGGGTATCTGCGGGCGCAGCAGGTAATTACAGACCCGGAAACCGGAAAAACAACCTATCAGCTTTCCCTGACCAACCTGGAGGTGCGCCTGATGTTTGTACAGATGATCGAAGGGTGGTTTAGAGAGTCTACGCCTTTTTACAATACGTTTGTCAAAGCACTGCTTTCGCATGACCTTGACGCGATGAATGAATATATGAACCGGGTGTCTGAGGAGATTTTCAGTTATTTTGACACAGGGACGTCGCCTTCCCGTCAAGCGCAGCCCGAACGGTTTTATCATGGCTTTGTGCTTGGGCTTATCGTAGAGCTGTCTGGCAGCTATGTGATTACGTCTAACCGGGAAAGCGGCTTTGGCAGGTACGATATTATGCTGGCGCCGAAAAATGAAGGCAGTGACGCTTTTGTGATCGAATTTAAGGTGTTTCATCCGAAAAAAGAGCGTTCGCTTGTAGATACCGTAAATGCGGCGCTTACGCAGATCCAGGCAAAAAAATATGACACGGAGCTGATCAAACAGGGCATCCCGCCTGCGCGTATTTATCAATACGGCTTCGCCTTCCAGGGCAAGCAGGTACAGATCGGCATGATTTTACCAGAACGTTCACCAGAAAGGCTGCTGCTATGAAACAACCACTCATTATCTTAACCGGCGCGACTGCGGTCGGGAAAACAGAACTGTCTCTGCGCCTGGCAAAACAGGTAAACGGCGCGATTATTTCCGCCGATTCGATGCAGGTGTACAAATATATGGACATCGGCACCGCCAAGATCAAGCCCGACAAGATGCAGGGCGTCCGGCATTATTTAATCGACGAGCTGGAGCCGGATGAAGCGTTTAATGTCGTCCGCTTTCAGCAGGAAGCAAAGCGCTGTATGCGGGAAATCTACGAAAACGGGCAGATCCCGATTTTAACCGGAGGCACCGGGTTTTATATCCAGGCGGTTTTATACGATATCGATTTTTCCAGCCAGGAAGCGGACGATACGTACCGCCAAAAGCTGGAGGCGCTTGCCGCGCAGCACGGCAGCATTTATCTGCATGAACTGTTAAAGCAGGTCGATCCGGCGTCCGCCGCGGCAATCCATGCCAATAATAAAAAGCGCCTGATCCGTGCGCTGGAATTTTTCTGGTTGACAGGAACGCGTATTTCTGAGCATAATGAAAGGGAGCACCAAAAACAGTCTCCTTACAACGCCGCCTATTTTGTCTTAGACGACAGCAGAGAACGGTTATATCAACGAATCGACGCCCGTGTAGACAAAATGGTTCGGGACGGGCTTGTACAGGAAGTCGAAAAGCTGCGGGATATGGGCTATACGAAGGAGCTTGTATCTATGCAGGGGCTTGGCTATAAGGAATTGTTTCCATATTTTGACGGCGAATGTACGCTTGATGAGGCGGTTGCGGTCATAAAACGGGACACCAGGCATTTCGCCAAGCGTCAGCTTACGTGGTTTCGGCGGGAAAAAGAGGTTATTTGGGTGAATAAACAAATGTTTTCTTATGATAACGACAAAATTTTATCCTATATGAATGCTATATTAACGGAGAAAGGAATGATACGTGCGTAATGAAGCACAGCGAATTTACAAATAGATACAGGCAGATGGGCATCTGCGATGCGGTGGCGGATTTTGGTGAAAGCATCGCGCAGCGTTTAAAAGAACGGTTTGAAAAAATTGACGAAACCGCGCAGGCAAACCAGCTAAAGGTGATTCACGCGATGCAGAAAAACAAAGTCAGCGCCGCCTGTTTTGCGGGAAGCAGCGGATACGGGTATGACGACTACGGCAGGGACACGCTGGAAAAGGTCTATGCGGACTGCTTTCACACCGAGGACGCGCTCGTTCGGCCTCAGATTACGTGCGGCACCCATGCGCTGGCACTGGCGCTTTTTTCCAACCTGCGCCCGGGCGACGAGCTGCTGTCTGCCTCCGGCAAGCCTTACGATACGCTGGAAGAGGTGATCGGCATCCGCCCGTCCAAGGGCTCCCTTGCCGAATACGGCATTTCCTACCGGCAGGCCGATTTGCTCCCGGATGGAAAATTTGACTATGAAGGAATGAAAAGCGCCATTCATGACAACACTAAAATGGTAATCATGCAGCGCTCCAAAGGATACCAGACGCGCCCGACGCTTTCGGTAGAGCAAATCGGAGAAATGGTGGCGTTTGTAAAGCGGATCAATCCCAAAATCATCTGCATGGTGGACAACTGCTATGGAGAATTTGTGCAGGATAACGAACCGTCCGATGCCGGCGCGGACTTAACCGTCGGTTCGTTGATCAAAAATCCGGGCGGCGGGCTGGCGCCGATCGGCGGCTATCTTGCCGGGACGAGGGAGTGCGTGGAAAACGCCGCGTACCGCCTGACGTCGCCGGGGCTTGGCAAGGAGGTCGGCGCGTCCTTAGGCGTGATCCAGTCGTTTTACCAGGGGCTGTTCCAGGCTCCGGTTGTGACGGCAGGCGCGTTAAAAGGCGCGGTTTTTGCGGCGAACGTCTATGAAGCGCTTGGATTTGCCTGCGTACCGGATGCAAACGAGCCGCGCTATGACATTATCCAGGCAGTCACGCTCGGCTCCCCGCAGCGGCTGTCCGCGTTCTGCGAGGGTATCCAGGCGGCGGCGCCGGTCGACAGCTTCGTCACACCCGAACCGTGGGATATGCCGGGATATGACAGCAAGGTGATTATGGCGGCAGGCGCATTTGTGCAGGGCTCCTCGATTGAACTGAGCGCGGACGCGCCGCTGCGCGAGCCTTACAACGTATATTTCCAGGGCGGGCTGTCCTGGTATCATGCAAAATATGGAATTTTGATGTCTTTACAAAAACTTTATGAGCGAAATCTTGTGAAACTTGGATGAATATGTTAATATATTAAAATATATCCTCCCATAGCTTTTATGCCTGATAGAGAGAGCGAAAAGGAGGAAGCAGAATGCAGAAACATTTAACTGTAAAACAATTACCGGATCACGAACGGCCGTATGAAAAATGCAAGTACTACGGGCCGGAAGCACTGTCAGACGCCGAGCTTTTGGCAGTCTTTATCCGTGCCGGGACAAAAGAGCACACATCGATCGAGCTTGCGGCAAAGATCTTAGAAAAAGGAAGCCGCAACCTGATGAACCTGTACGATTACAGTATGCGCACGCTGATGGAGTATCCAGGCATCGGTGAAGTAAAGGCGATCCAGTTAAAGTGCATTGCGGAGATCTCAAGGCGCATTGCAAGGACAGGGCGCAGTATGCAGATGAACTTTACCTCGCCGCGGGCGGTCGCTGATTTTTATATGGAAAAGCTGCGGCACGAGCCGAAGGAGCACTTTATCGTCTGTATGCTGGACAGCAAATGCCGCTATCTGGGAGAACGGACGCTGACCATCGGCAGCGTCAACGCTTCGATCGTATCGCCGCGGGACGTTTTTATCCAGGCACTACAGGCACAGGCAGTCTCGATCATTATTCTGCATAACCATCCAAGCGGCACGCCGCAGCCGAGCCGTGAGGACAAGCGGGTTACAGACTGCATCGCCGCGTGTGGGAAGATGCTACAGGTCGAGCTGTCGGACCACATTATTATCGGCGATCACAACTACTACAGTTTTAGAGAAAAGGGACTGCTTTGATCCCTGAATAGGAGACAAGAATGATGTCAGCAAATATTTATGGTGTGGATTTAGGCACAGCCAATTTAAAAATTTACTGCAAAGCAAGCGGGACGATTTTAAACGAAAAAAATACGATTGCGATTATCAACAAAAATCAGATGTATTCCTATGGCAATGACGCCTATGCGATGTATGAAAAGGCGCCGGACCAGATTCAGGTCACATTTCCGATTGTAAACGGCGTGATCGCAGACTATAACAATATGCAGACGATGCTGTTTGAATTTCTGGAAAAAAATGCCAAGGGCAAAACCCGCGGCGCGGAATTTGTCGTCGCCGTACCGACGGATATTACCGAAGTCGAAAAAAAGGCGTTTTCCGATATCTTTTTTAAGAGCAAGGCAAAGCCAAGAAGCGTCCTCTTATGCGAAAAGCCGATTGCGGGAGCGGTCGGGCTGGGGCTTAATGTCAACGAGCCGACCGGGATTATGGTCGTGGATATCGGCGCTGATACGACAGAGATCTCGATTATCTCACTGGGAGGGCTGGTCATCAGCCACCTGCTGCACTTTGGCGGCAACCGCCTGGATGAATCGATCATCAGCTATATCCGCAAAAACTACAACCTGGTCATCGGCAGAAAGACGGCATGTTCACTAAAGGAGCAGCTAGGATGCGCGCTGGAGGGCAGAGAGGACAAGCTGGTCATCGTAGGCAGGGACGTTGTGAGCGGCCTGCCGATTGAGATGGAGATTACCGCTTCGATTGTCTATGAGGCAATCCGCGACCATCTGACTAATATTTGTACGAATATCAAGCTGATCTTGGAAAAGACGCCGCCGGAGCTTGCAAAGGATATTATTTACGCGGGCATTTACATTACCGGGGGCAGCTCCAAGATCGACAAGCTGGACGAGCTGTTTAAGCAGATTACCAATATCAAGGTCAACTGCTGCGAAAACCCTGAAGAAACCGTGGCGCAGGGGCTTATCAAGATCGTATCGGACAACGACTACAAGCATCTTGCCTACAGCTTGAAATCCAGTATCTATAAATAGGAGACTGCGGTATGAGAAGAAGAAGAAAATCCCGCCGCAGCATCCCGGCCAAATATATGCTCTGGTCGCTGTCGGTGCTTTGTATTCTCGCGATGTTTGCCAGCTTTTTGTTCGACGTGCCCTTTACGCCGTTAAATACCGCGGCTGGCTATGCGTTTATCCCGATGCAGAAGGGGATTAACAAGATCGGCTCCTGGGCAGGCGGCGTTGCGGACAACCTGACAAAGCTTGCCGACGTCATGGCGGAAAACGAGCAGTTGCAGGCACAGGTGGACGAGCTTACGACGGAGCTTAGCATTTATAAAATGGAGCAGTATGACATTGAGGATATGCGAAAGCTCCTGGACCTGGATGAGCAGTACAAGTACGAAAAAATCGGCGCAAGCATTATCGGCAAGGACGCAGGCAACTGGTTTGACACGTTTATTATCGATAAAGGCTCCAAGGACGGGATCGAGGTCGATATGAACGTGATCGCGGGCAGCGGGCTGGTCGGGATTGTGACGAACGTCGGGCCGAACTTCGCAAACGTCCGTTCCATTATCGACGACCGCAACAGCGTCAGCGCGATGGTTCTGACCACCTCTGACAAATGCTTTGTCAACGGAGACTTGGAGATGATGAGCGAAAAGCAGGTGATCGGCTTTACCGACCTCTCCGATGAAAAAAATAAAGCGGCAATCGGCGACCAGGTCGTGACCTCGTATACGAGCAGCAAATATGTGCCGGGGCTTTTGATCGGGCAGATCAGCGAATTAAGCACCGATGCAAACAACCTGACAAAGTCCGGGACGATCACGCCTGCGGTAGATTTTGAGCATATCAAGCATGTGCTTGTGATCCTGGATAAAAAGCAGTCCGTGCAGTCAGCGCAAAACTAAAAGGGAAACAGGCATGAGGAGAAAAATTACCGTATTTATCATTATATTCGTCTGCTTTTTACTACAGACAACGCTGTTTCAGGCGCTTGCTTTTGCTTCGATAGCGCCGAACCTTCTGATTGTCGTCGTATCTTCGTTTGGATTTATGCGCGGACGCAAGGAAGGCATGTACATCGGTTTTTTTACAGGGCTTGTCTTTGACGCCTTTTATGGGACGATTTTCGGGTTTTACGCCCTTGTCTATATGTATGCGGGATACTGCAACGGTATGTTCCGTAAATTTTTCTTTCCAGACGATATCAAGCTGCCGATGCTTTTGATTTCCGTTAGCGATATTGTCTATAATGTTGCGGTTTATATTTTAAAATTTATGTTCCGCGGGCAGTTTCACTTCGGCTACTACCTGCTGCATGTGATAATCCCGGAGCTTGTCTATACGGTGCTGATTATGATTTTTCTGTATCCGGTTCTGCTAAAGGTCAACCAAAAGCTGGAGGCAGTGGAAAAAAGGAGTGGTATAAAATTTGTATGAATATGATTCCATCAAGGATTTTTTAAAAAGCTTTTTCAAATCCAGGCTGCTTGTGCTGTCTCTTTTGATTATCCTGATGGGCGGCGTGCTGCTGCACCGGCTGTTTACGCTTCAGATCGTAGAAGGGCAGTCCTACCAGGACAATTATACGCTGCGCATCCGCAAGGAACGCGTCTTAAACGGGACACGCGGCAATATTTTCGACTGCAACGGCAAAGTACTTGCCTACAATGAGCTGACCTATAAGGTAACGCTGGAAGATAACGGCACCTATGCCAAATCCTCCGAGCGCAACGAGGCGTTAAACAGCATTATCGCAAAAGTGCTTGGCGTGCTCGAAGAAAACGGGGACAGCTTTGTCAATGATTTTAATATCCGCCTGAAAAAAAACGGAAAATATGCGTTTACCGTAGAGGGGACAAGGCTGATGCGCTTTCGCGCGGATATCTACGGAAAACGGAAAATCGAAGATCTTGGCTGGGACAAAAACTTAAAATACAATACGGCGGAGGCTACCGAAGCCCAGATTATCGAGTACTTATGCGGAGAAAAAAAATACGGGCTGGAAGATACCGATTATTCCCCGGAAATGAAATACAAAATTATGGTGATCCGCTATGCGTTAGCGCAAAATGCTTATCAAAAATATATCTCCACGACGATCGCTACCGGCGTCAGTGAGAAAACGATGGCTTATATCAAAGAAAACAAAGCCGATTTACAGGGGGTCGACATCGAAGAGGACTATATCCGCAAATACGACGACAGCATTTATTTTGCATCAATGATCGGGTATACCGGCAAGATCTCGACCGAAGAATACGAAGAGCTGTCTGAAAAAAACGACTCCTATTCCTTGACCGACGTGATCGGAAAGTCCGGGATCGAGCAGGTGATGGACGAACAGCTCCAGGGCACCAAAGGCTCGGAGACGGTCTTTGTAGACGTAATGGGCAAAGAGCTGGAGACGACGGACCACAAAGATCCTTCGGCGGGCAACAATATTTACCTCTCGATTGACGCCGACCTGCAAAAAGCTGTCTATCACCTGCTGGAGCAGGAGCTTGCGGGCATCTTGTTCAACAAGATCATCAATGTAAAGGAATTTGTCAATACGACCGGAAAGGCATCGGATATTAAAATACCGATTTACGACGTCTATTTTACACTGATCAACAACGGCATTATCGATACCTCGCATTTTACAAGCAAGAAAGCAAGCCCGACAGAACGCGGCGTACAGGCGGTCTATGACAGCCACTTTGATTCCGTAATCGCAAGGATTCGGGAACAGTGTACGGCGGCTGCGCCAGAAGCGTACCAGGCGGCGCCTGAGGAATATCAAAATTATTACAGCTACATTATTTCGATGCTCCAGGAAAAAAATGTGCTGCTTACCGATAAAATCGACAAAACAGACGAGACGTACCTTGCCTGGACAAAGGACGAGACGATCAGCCTTAAGGAGTATTTGCAGCACTGTATCCATGCGGGCTGGATCGATTACAATATTTTCCAGACAGAAGAGGAATACTCAGACTCTTCAGAAATCTACCACGACCTGATCGACTATATCGCGGGCGTACTTGAGGACGACGAGGGCTTCCAGAAAAAGATTTATCAGTACCTGATCAAACAGGATATGGTAAGCGGAACGCAGCTTAGCCTGATCTTATACGACCAAAAGGTGATTAAAAAAGACGAGGAAAAACGCGCCCAGCTTGAAAACGGCACCATCTCCGCGTTTACCTTTTTAAAAGAAAAAGTACAGAACATGGAGCTGACGCCCGCGCAGCTTGCACTTGACCCGTGTACGGCGTCCTGCGTTATTACAGACGTCAAAACCGGAGAGCTAAAAGCGCTCGTTTCTTATCCGGGCTATGACAACAACCTGCTTGCCAATACCGTAGACGCCGAATACTTTGCGAAATTGCAGTCCGACCTGTCAAAGCCGATGTATAACCGCGCGACGCAGGAGCGTACGGCGCCAGGGTCTACGTTTAAGATGGTAACCGCGACCGCGGGGCTGACCGAAGGCGTAATTACGACGTCGACAAAAATCAACAACCAGGGGAAATTTGAGCTGGTCGACAACGAGCCAAGGTGCTGGATCTATCCGGCACGGCACGGCTGGATGGACGTGACAAACGCGATCCGCGTCTCGTGCAACTATTTCTTTTACCAGGTGGGCTACGACTTAAGCCTTGTCGGAAATACGTACAGCGACCCGACCGGAATCCGCAAAATTACCGACTATGCGACGGAATACGGGCTGGGGGATACGACCGGCATCGAGATCCCGGAAAACCAGCCGGAGATCGCGACACAGTTCCCGGTTATGGCGGCGATCGGGCAGTCCAACCACAACTATTCCACCGTACAGCTCGCGCGCTATGTAACCGCGGTGGCAAACAAAGGCACGGTCTACAATTACACGCTGTTAAAAAAGGTAACCGACCATAACGGCAAGGTGCTAAAGACCTATGAGCCGACCGTAAAAAACAAGATGGACAATATCGCCGACAGTACCTGGAAAGCGATCCAAAACGGCAACCGCCTCGTTGTGGCGAATGCAAAAGAGTTCCGCGACTTTCCGATTGTCGTAGCAGGCAAGACCGGTACGGCACAGCAGGTGCCAACGCGCGGCAACCACGCCTTATTTGTCGGCTACGCGCCGTTTAAAGACCCGGAAATTTCGATCGCGACAAGGATTGCCTACGGCTATACGTCCCACAACGCCGCGGATGTGTCTGCGCAGATTTTAAAATACTGCTTCAGCCTGGAGGAAAAGGACAAGCTGGTTACCGGAAAAGCAAGAAACGTAGACGATTCGGCAAACGGCGTGACAGATTAGCCGGCGATAAAACTATTGCAGAAAAAGGATTGCAGAAAGGAGAACAGGATTTTGACACAGGCAGTCGTTATTAAAAGCAAATCCTATGGGATTCATCTGGTGCTGAATAAAGAGGCTGCGTTTCCAGAGCTTTTGGAGGCAGTCATTGAGAAATTTGCGGATGCAGGAGCCTTTTTTAAAAATGCCAACGTAGGGATCTCATTTGAAGGCTACGACTTAACGCCCGATCAGGAATATGAGCTGATCGCCGTCATTGAAGCGCATACAAGCATCAATATTATCTGCATTATGGACTCTGAGCAGGAGCAGATACAGGAAGCGTGCCTGCTGCGTGAGACAGAAGCGTTAATCAGGGAACGGGTCACGAACCATGCGCTGTTCCATTATGGCTCCTTAAAGCCGGGGGATAACATCGAAGTCGATGCCGGGCTTGTCATTATCGGAAATGTGCCAAAAGGCGCAAAGGTCACTGCCGCCGGCAGCCTGATCGTATTCGGCGCGTTAGACGGCTACGCCCACGCTGGCGCCTATGGAGATTTATCTGCATATATAGCGGCATTATCGATCGATACAGGGCAGCTCCAGATCGGGCGCATCCTGTTTATCCCGCCGGAAAGCAGCGGGAAGAAAAAGGGCGGCTTTCTCCGCCGCAAAAAAGATAAAGAAGGAGAAGCATTTTCACCGCAGATAGCGCGTGTCCAGGACGGGCATGTCATCATGGAACCTTGTACAAAAGATTTATTGTAAAACTAATAAATCAGGAGGATTCATAATTATGTGTGAAGTGATTGTAATTACATCAGGAAAAGGCGGCGTCGGCAAGACAACTACGACGGCAAATGTAGGCTGCGCACTTGCGATGCTTGGCAAAAAGGTCGTTTTGATCGATACAGATATCGGATTACGGAATCTGGACGTTGTGATGGGCTTGGAAAACAGGATCGTATACAACCTGGTCGACGTTATCAAAGGAAGCTGCCGTCTCAAGCAGGCGCTCATTAAGGACAAGCGCCATCCGACCCTCTCCCTGATTCCTTCCGCACAGACATGCGATAAAACCGCAGTCACGCCGCAGCAGATGAAAAAGCTGACCGACGAGCTGCGGGAGGATTTTGATTACATACTTCTGGACTGTCCCGCGGGCATTGAACAGGGATTTCAAAACGCGATCGCAGGCGCAGACCGCGCGATCGTTGTCACAACGCCGGAGGTATCGGCAATCCGGGACGCCGACCGCATCATCGGTTTGTTAAAGACGGCGCAGATGCCAAAGACCGAGCTGCTTATCAACCGCGTGCGCATGGATATGGTAAGGCGCGGGGATATGATGTCGTTAAAGGACGTCTGCGAGATCCTGCCGATCCCTTTGATCGGCGCGGTGCCGGATGATGAAAATATTGTAATTTCCACAAACCAGGGCGAGCCATTGTCCGGGCTGGATTCAATGTCCGGGCAGGCATATCACAACATCAGCCGCCGGATTACCGGCGAGAAGCTGCCGATTATGGACTTAAACCAGAAAAAAGTATGGTTCCAGCGGTTCCGTGGCTTGACAAAACGTGTATAGGAGGCGGTTCGATGAGATTTTTACGATTGATATTCCGAAGAAATTCCAAAGATGTGGCGATGGACCGGCTCAAGCTGCTTTTGATCTCGGACAGGACGGACTGTTCTGCCGATATGCTGGAAATGATCAAAAATGATATTATCCAGGTGATTTCCAAATATATGGAGATCGATACTGAAGGGCTGGATATTCAGATTACGAGGACAGCTTCACCCACGCATAATGGAAGCGTGCCGGCACTGTACGCCAATATTCCGATTTTATGCGTGAAGCACCAGCCTGAATACCAGTAAACGATTTGCAAGTTTGTATACTATTTGAGAAAGTCGGGAGGCATGATTCATGTTTAAAATGTATTCCTTTCGCAATTACCGCATCCGCCTGTGCCTGTATGTGATCGGTATTACCGTGATCGGGGTGATGGTTGTAGGCAGCGCCAGGCAGTCCTTGCAGGACCGCCAGGTGATGGGGATGGCGCTTGGGATTGGCTGTATGCTTGTATTATCCCTGTTTGATTATTCGTTCCTGTTAAAGCTTGTCTGGCCCATTTATATTGTCAATATCGGGCTGTTAACCGCTGTTATCTTAAAAGGAACAGAATCGCACGGGCAGAGCCGCTGGCTGGATATCGGCCCGATCCAGTTCCAGCCTTCTGAGCTTTCTAAAATTGCGATGATATTGTTTTTCGCGGCGTTTTTTATGCGCTACCAGGAACAGATCAGCACGTTTCGCGCGCTTGCCGTATCCGCGGTGCTTGCCGGGATTCCACTCGTGCTTGTAGTACAGTCGGATCTGTCTACTACGATTGTTACCGCATTAATTTTTATTACCCTCTTGTTTGTTGCGGGAATAAGTTATAAAATAATTGCAGGGGCGGCTGCGATTTGTGCCCCGGCGTTTCTTGTGATACTCTACCTGATTATGCAGCCGGATCAGGAAATTATTAAAGGCTACCAGCTCATCCGTATCCTGGCGTGGCGTTATCCGCAGAAATACCCGGATTATGCCTACCAGCAGCAAAATTCCATTATGGCAATCGGTGCCGGCCAGCTATGGGGAAAAGGCTTAAACAATAACAATTTTGACTCTGTAAAAAACGGCAACTTTATTTCAGAACCGCAGACGGACTTTATTTTTTCTATCGTTGGGGAAGAGCTGGGCTTTGTAGGGTCTGCCGCGATCGTCATACTGCTGATGCTGATCGCGCTGGAATGTGTATTGATTGGCAGAAAAGCAAAGGATCTTGCCGGCCGCCTGATCTGCTGCGGCATGGCGGCTTGGATTGGATTTCAAAGCTTTGTCAATATTTCCGTTACAACCGGATTAATGCCGAACACCGGACTGCCGCTGCCGTTTATCAGTTACGGACTGACGTCTTTGGTATCCTTGTATATGGGAATAGGTATTGTACTAAATGTGGGCTTGCAACCGAAAAAATATTAAGGCGGGGTGATATACAAAATGAATATCGGATTAATCGCACACGACTCGAAGAAAAAACTTATGCAGAATTTTTGTATCGCGTACCGGGGAATTTTGTGTAAAAACGAACTATTTGCAACCGGTACAACCGGAAGGCTGATCGAAGAAGTAGCAAACCTTTCGATCCACAAATATCTTGCCGGGCATCTGGGAGGCGCACAGCAGCTAAGCGCACAGATTGAGCAGAATGATATCGACCTGGTGATCTTTTTAAGAGACCCGATGACGCCAAAGTCCCATGAGCCGGATGTCAACAATGTCGTAAAGCTATGCGATACGTACAATATTCCGTTGGCAACCAACCTTGCTACGGCGGAGCTATTAATCAAATCATTAGACAGAGGGGATTTAGAGTGGCGTGAAATGTACAGGTAACAAACGAATTTCCATGCGAATCGCAGCGCTTGCCGCAGCAGGAGCATTGTTCTTTGGCGGCTGCGGGGCAAAAGAGTATGAGCTGGAGCATCCCTATGACGTCTGCGGGACTTCCATCCAAAATGTTGAGCCCGTCCCGTTTTTTGCACAGCAATTGTGCGTCGGAGAGCCTGCGCCTGCCGCAAACAGCCCCGACGCGTCGGCGGTAGAAGCTGCCGGAGTCTTTCACTTGGATGAAAAAACCGTTACATACGCAAAAAATATGGATAAAAAGCTGTATCCGGCAAGCACGACAAAGATCTTAACCGCCTATACAGCGCTCAAACATGCCGAATTAGACGATACGGTTACCGTCAGTGCCAACGCCGCAAGCCAGGCTGGAGATTCTTCAGTCTGCGGGCTTCATGCCGGCGACCAGCTTACGCTCAGGGAACTTTTATACGGGCTGCTGCTGGAAAGCGGCAACGATGCCGCGGACGCCATCGCGGAGCACGTATCCGGCAGCGCGGAAAATTTCGCGGCACTGATGAACCAGGAAGCAGCCGCGCTTGGGGCGACTCATTCCCATTTTACCAATCCGCATGGGCTGCACGACGAAAATCATTATACCTGTGTTTACGACCTGTACTTGTTATTGAACGCGGCACTGCAATATGAAGAATTTCAAACCATCGTCCATACGGCGAAATATACGGCTGTTTATAAAGACGCATCCGGCGCTTCGGTTACAAACGAATGGGAAACAACCGATCAATTTCTAACAGGACAAGCCGCGGCGCCGGAAGGCGTGACCGTACTTGGCGGCAAAACAGGCACTACCAACGCAGCCGGATACTGCCTGGCGCTTTACAGCAAAAACGCGGACGGCAAGCCGCTGATTACAATCGTATTAAAGGCGGCCAGCAGCGATGCGCTCTACCAGTTTATGGCGGAGCTGCTAAAATTATAAATCAAACGAAAACGCATTTTTAGAAATACCAGTTGTATTTTAACGAAAAGTATTTTATAATAGTCCTATCCAAACAGGAAAGATTTGAAAATAGTTCGATACGTCAGCTAATAACATGCAGGAGGAAAAGAGTAATGGTCGAAATTATTTGTGGCGAAAAAGGAAAAGGAAAGACAAAGTATTTGCTGGACAAGGCAAATGCGGCAATTAAGGACGCACAGGGGAATGTTGTCTATCTGGACAAAAGCCAGAAGCATATGTATGAACTGAACAATAAAATACGTCTGATCAATGTCACCGATTTTCCAATCGCAAACTGCGATGAGTTTTTAGGATTTATCTGCGGCATCGTATCGCAGGATCACGATTTGCAGGAAATGTACTTAGACAGCTTTGTAACGATCGCAGGCTTAAAGGATGGCCAGTTGCAGCACGCGATCGAAAAACTGGATATTATCAGCGAAAAATATAATGTCAGGTTTATTTTGAGCATATCCAAGGATGAGCATGACCTTCCAGAATGTGCAAAAGCAAAAGTGATTGTATCCCTGTAATCCGCTCCAGCCTGTACGAAACGGTTTTCTTACAGGAATACAGCAGGATACAGGCAAAATCCAGCCCTAGTCAGACTTACAGCGGTTGCCTGTAAGTGAAACGGGCTGGATTCTTTGCCTGTATTTTTATTTGCTGGCAGGCTTTATGCCTGGTCCATCGAGCGGATGCGCCCGTAGACACTGAGCAGGTACAGGCCGCCGATCCCTACAAATGCATATACGATTCTGGAAAGCCAGGACATATTTCCAAAGAGGAACGCTACCAGGTCAAACCGGAAAAATCCGATCAGGCCCCAGTTAATCGCCCCGATAATGACAAGGGTAAGCAGCGTGTAATCTAAAAATTTAGAATTCATAACAATTACCTCCTTTTTGAATAGTATGGACGTTATTTTCGGATGTATGCATGAAATTTTTTACAAAAATAACGGATCAAAATAAGGATGTGCCGTAAGCGCCTGGATGATTTGGGGATCGGGCAAAAAACAGAGTAAGAAAGGACAGTGCCAGTGGCAGGAAAAAAAACGAGAAAAAGGCGAAAAAAAATAGTCCGGTTTCCCGGCGGAATGCATTTGAATATCGGCGTCGTCGTATTTTTATTTGTCGCGTTTTATATGGCTTATAACGTCTACAGCTATCTTACGCAGGTACATGTCAAAAGCTACGAGGTAGTCAAAGGGACGATCGAGGTCAATACCTCCTACACAGGCTTGATCCTGCGCAAAGAACAGATCGTACACGCAGAGCAGAGCGGGAAGCTGGATTTTTATTTAAAAGACCATACAAAAGCATCCAAAGGGACGCTGCTTTGTTCCGTAGATGAAAACGGCAATATATCCGAACGGCTGAACGAAGCCGTAGACGTGAACACAGTGCTGACAAAAGAACATATGGGCGGCATTTTAGGCTCGATCCGCAACTATGCCAAAGGCTACGATGACCTTTCTTTTTATTCCACTTATAATTTTAAATCCGATTTAAGCGGACAGCTTATGGAAGCCGTAAACCTAAGCGCGTTAGGCGTGATCTCCGAATATACCGAATTTGCCAGGGACAACCAGACGTTCCATCTCTACCGCGCGCCGGAGCCAGGCGTCGTTGCTTATTATACAGACGGGATGGAATATCTTTCCTTGGACGCGCTGTCTCCTGAGCTGTTCGACCAGTCCGCCCACAAAAAGAAAAGCCTGAAAACCGAAGGCGCCGTCGAAAGCGGCGAGCCGCTGTACAAGCTGATCACGGACGAAAACTGGCAGATCGCCGTACAGCTGGACCAGGCGATGAAAAATGAATTGCAGGGCGGGGAAGTAACGCAGATCCGATTTAAGGAGGACCAGACAACAGCATGGGCAGACTATACCATCGAACGCAGGGGAGGGCAGGACTACCTGATCTTAAGCCTTCGCAACGGCATGATCCGCTATGCGGACGAGCGCTATATCGACATCAATATTTTATTGGACCAGCAGACCGGGCTTAAGATCCCAAACAGCTCCATCGCAACAAAAACATTTGAGCTTGTGCCGAACTCCTACTTAACAAGCGGCAGCGGCACATCCAGCCAGACTGGGCTGTTAGTTGAACACCGCCAGCAAAACGGCGCCTATACCGATGCTGTCTTTGTACCGGTCACCGTCTACTATGTCGATACCCATGCGGATGAAAACGGCGCAGACGATGAAAACCGCGAAAACTGGATCGCTTATATCTCAGAGCCCAAAATCAAACGCGGCGACCGCATCGCCAGGGTAGATTCCACCGACCGCTATGAGATCCAGAATACGGCAAAGCTAAAAGGCGTCTACAATATTAACCGCGGCTACGCGGTGTTTCGGCAGATCGAGCCGATCTTTAGCAACGACAACTATACCATTGTAAAATCCCAGACGGCATACGGGATTATGCAGTACGACCATATCGCGCTGGACGGGAGTGCAGTGGAGGAAGGGCAGATTATTACGGCGAGCTGATCCTGATTATCAATAACAAGGATACATAAATAAATAGATAGGATACGCGTATATCCAGAAAGGAAGAAAAATGTTAAAAGAGAATTTGACAAACGTAGAGAAAACAATCCAAGCCGCATGTGAAAAAGGCGCACGCAAACGCTCGGACGTCACGCTCGTTGCCGTCAGCAAGACAAAGCCTGTGGAAATGCTGCAAGAGATTTACGATGCGGGCGTGCGCGATTTCGGAGAAAACAAAGTACAGGAAATCTGTGAAAAATACGACAAGCTGCCTGCGGATATCCGCTGGCATATGATCGGGCACTTGCAGCGCAATAAGGTCAAATACATTATTGACAAGGTGTGCATGATCCATTCGGTAGACTCCTACCGCCTGGCTGAAGAAATCAATATCCAGGCAAAAAAGCACCAGCTTGTAATGCCGGTTCTGCTGGAGGTCAATATTGCCGGAGAGCAGTCCAAGTTCGGCGTATCAAAAGCGGACACGCTGCTGCTTGCTGAAGAAGTCGCACATTTAGACAGCCTGCATGTCCAAGGGCTGATGGCGGTCGCCCCATATGTGGAAGATCCAGAACAAAACCGCAAATATTTTCGGGAAATCCGGCAATTAGCTGTTGACATTCGGCGCAAAAACATAGATAATATAGACATGCATGTGCTTTCCATCGGCATGACCGGAGATTATGCGGTAGCGATCGAAGAAGGAGCTACCATTGTCCGGGTAGGGACCGGGATCTTTGGTGAAAGAGAGTATCAGAAAAAGTAGCAGAGTAAAATAGGAGAGATATATGAGTTTAGTAGATTCCCTTTTAAATGTAATGCATATGAATCCAGACGATGATGAAGATTACTATGATGATTACTACGATGAGGAAGACGAAGAAGAACCGGCGCCAAAACGCCGCCGCCAGGCAAAGGAACCAGAAGAGCCCGGCTATAAATCAGGCGCAAACGCCAACCAGCCAATTGATATCAACCGCAACAGAGAGCGCGTAAGCGCAAAGTCCAGCAATAAAGTGACGCCAATGCGCCCGTCCTCCAAAAAGACGACGTCCTCGGGCATGGAGGTCTGTGTGATCAAGCCGATTTCCTTTGAAGATGCGCGCGAGATTACAGAGACACTGCTGATGAACCGCCCGGTAATTTTAAATGTCGAAGGGCTGGACGTTGATATTGCGCAGCGGATTATTGATTTTGCATCTGGTTCGTGTTTTGCAATCAGCGGCAATTTACAAAAAATTTCCAACTACATATTTATTATAACTCCTGCCAATGTCGATATTTCCGGCGATTTTCAAAATTTTATTGATTCCTACGATCAGACAGCGATCCGTATGGACTACTAGGAAGGAACAGCTATGGACCAGGAGACAGCATACTTGAAAAAGCGTTTTATCGATTTATCTAAACGCGCTGAAGACAAAAGCATCGTAACCTTCAGTAATTTTTTAAATTTGAACGAGTTAAATATTTTTCACCAGACAGCCAAAGAGCTGTACAGTTCTTTTCAGATTTCTGGTGGGTATGATTATGCAGAGCGTCAGATGGTTGCTTTTATCCCTGATGCTCTTTATTATGTGTGGGAATATCCGATCCAGACGATTCAGTTTACCCCGTCCCATCCCAAATTCGCGGAAGCGCTGACACACCGCGACGTATTAGGCGCGCTGATGAACCTTGGCGTCAAGCGGGAAATGCTGGGAGATATTTTAATGCTCGAAAACAGCGCCATTGCCGTATTCTGCACAGAATCTGTGAGCAGCTACCTGATGGAAAACCTCGTAAAAATCCGCCGCACAGCGGTCACCGCCAGGCTGCTTCACGCTGCGGACTTTGTTTATCATCCCGTCTTTCAGGAAAAGGACAGCATCGTCTCTTCCTTTCGGTTAGACACCGTCCTCGCTGATATCTGCAAGCTGCCCAGATCCAGCGCGCAAAAAATCATTTCTGAAGGAAACGCTTTCCTAAACTCAAAAAAAATTCAGCAAAACGATTATTTGTGCCAAGAAGGGGATATTCTATCTGTACGCCATTATGGAAAATTCCAGATCGAATCCACAGGCGGGGCGACCAAAAAAGGGCGTATCAAATACCGTTATAAAATCTATTGCTAAAGGAAGTGATGATATGAACCAAAACCAAAAGAAGAGCGAACAGAAACAAAGCCCAACGCGCCTGCTTCTTTTTTTTCTATATACGATCGGGCTGGCCGCCATCGACCAGGCGACCAAGCAGGCGGCACAGCAAATGCTGCGCGGAAAAGACGGGCTTACGATCATCCCTGGCGTATTTGAACTGCAATACCTGGAAAACAGAGGCTCGGCATTTGGACTGATGCAGGGGCAAAAAACCTTATTTATCACGATGGCTTGTCTTATGCTGCTGGTGATCCCTTATCTCTATACCAGGATTCCCCGGTCCAGGCGCTTTTTTTATTTGCGCGTGATTGCCGTCTTTTTTTTATCCGGTGCTGTTGGAAACGCCATAGACCGCATAGTCAACGGGTATGTCATCGATTTTTTTTATTTTTCCCTGATCGATTTTCCTATTTTTAATGTCGCGGACATTTACGTCACCGTCTCAACGTTTTTACTCATCGTTTTAATGCTGTTTTACTATAAAGACGAGGATTTTGAACAGATCCACTTGTTTTCCAGGTAGCAGCCATGCCGTCTTGAACAAGTCCATTTTTTTCCAGATAGCAGCCATGCCGTCCAGTCATAGAACTACGATGAGGTTATTACGATGAAGTTATTACGATGAAGGAACTACGATGGAGGAATTACGATGAAGCCAGATCAGGAACTTACGCAGATGCCAAAAACGTCACAGGCATCCGAAATCGAGCAGTCTTTTGAAGTCCATGCAGAATATGAAAACAGCAGGCTGGACAAATTTTTATCCGTCATTTACCCGGACTTATCAAGGGCTTTTTTTCAAAAGCTGATCAAATCCGGGCAGGTATCTGTCCAGGGAAGCCAGGCAAAGCCCAGCTATCTTGTAAAAGAAGGCGAGCTGGTCACCGTACGGGTGCCGCCAGCGGTACAGGTGCCTGTAGAAGCAGAGAACCTTCCGCTTTCTATTTTATATGAGGACGACGACCTTCTGGTTGTAGACAAGCCCAAAGGTATGGTTGTGCACCCGGCACCTGGCCATTATACCGGGACGCTCGTCAATGCTGTTATGTACCACTGCAAAAACCAGTTGTCAGGCATCAACGGCGAAATCCGTCCCGGCATCGTGCACCGGATCGACAAGGATACAACCGGCTCCCTCGTCGTATGCAAAAATGACTACGCCCACAGCAAGCTTGCCGCACAGCTCAAAGACCATTCCGTTACAAGGCGCTACCACGGCATTGTCATCGGCTGCCCAAAAGAAAACGCCGGCACCATCAGCTCCGACATAGGGCGCGATCCCAAAAACCGCCTGAAAATGGCTTGCGGCGTCCCAAACGGCAAACATGCGGTAACACATTACCGTGTGCTCAAGCGCTTTTTGCACCATTCCTATTTGGAGTTTACCTTAGAAACCGGAAGGACTCATCAAATCCGCGTACATCTTGCCTCGATCGGGCATCCGCTCTTAGGCGATCCTTTATACGGCACCGCAAAATGCAGCTTCCGCCTACAGGGGCAGTGCCTCCATGCGATGATACTCGGCTTTCTCCATCCGCGGACAGATACGTATATGGAATTTTGCGCGCCGCTGCCGGAATACTTTGAAGCGCTTCTGACAGAAAAAGCATCGGCTTTGTAGCATCATCGCCCGCATCCATTTTTTTGCTGTACAGAACATACAAAATACATTATAATATGGATTATAAAAGGTAACTGTAAACGATACAGAAAGGAGCATTTATGGGAAATTATGTAATTACAATCGGGCGGGAATTTGAAAGCCTTGGAAGAGATGTCGGATTAAAACTGAGCGAAAAGCTCGGAATTAAATGTTATGATAAAGAGCTATTGAGCAGGGCAGCAAAAGAAAGCGGATTATGCGAGGAGATCTTTCATTCACAGGACGAAAAGCCAACAAGCAGCTTTTTATATTCCTTAGTGATGGATACGTATTCAGCCACCGGCTACACCGCAGCGCCATTTTTAGATATGCCGCTGAACCACAAGATTTTTCTGGCACAGTTTGATACAATCAAAAAACTTGCCGAAGAAGAGTCCTGCATTATCGTCGGGCGCTGCGCAGATTACGCATTAAACGACTTTCCGCGCACGATCAATACGTTTATCCATGCAGACCTGGATTTCCGCATCAAAAACGCAATGAACGAATTTCATGTAAACGAATCCAAAGCAAAGGATATGATCAACAAAAAAGACAAACAGCGGTCCAGCTATTACAACTATTATTCCAATAAAAAATGGGGAAATTCCAAATCCTATGACCTGACGTTAAATTCGGCAAGGCTTGGGGTTGACGGATGTGTGGATATGATTTTGCATTATAAGGAAATTATGAAATATTGAGGCTGATGCCGCCAAGGGACACAGGGGACTGCCTATAGGCTTCTGTGTCCCTTTTTCCAACTATTCGCAAAAGGATAGTTTTACGAATAGTTGGAGCATAATCAAACGCAATGTGGGATTGTATGTACCAATTCTGAAAATCATATCGATAAGCGTTCTTTTAGCGATTCTGACAGCAGATCAGGAAATACACCGTTCTTATTGTATACGTTGCGAAAATTAGAGATATATACTAACTCGTCATATTTTTCTGAGATTCTGATTTTGCAAATATCGCTGTTTTCTTTACCTATACAAAAAAGCAGACACTTCAGTGCCTGCTTATACTGCAAGTTTTCTGTTGGTTGTCAACCTTGTGTACTCTGTAAGCACACATATATCTGTCATACCAGATAAATGGATTTGGATTTTTAACGACTTCCAATTGTCTACAACTTATAATGCTTGCACATCAGGACATTTCTATCCTTTCTTTGTTATACTCCATATGATCAGAAGATGCCACTAAACAATTTATTAAATTTTTATTAACAGCTTATGCTCAAGCAGGCAACCTTATTTTTTATTTGTTTTCTTGTTCACATGAGTCACTTCTTTGTCTGTTTTCTTTTTCCGATATTCCTTAAATCGTTCCTTTAGTTTGAAATATAATTCCAATGCCATCTGGTTTGCGATCTGTCCCAAAATCCTGCCTCCAATCCTGCCATTCTAAAATCATTACAATTGATCTGAATCCAGTATAATCGTAAATGGACCGTCATTCAAAAGCTGTACTTTCATATCAGCGCCAAATGTACCTGTCTCCACATGATACCCCTGATCCCTGCATGACTGTATGATATATTCGTACAACGTATTTGCCAGATCAGGCGCACCAGCTCTTATAAACGAAGGGCGGTTTCCTTTCCGGCAGTCTGCATACAAGGTAAACTGGGAAACGAGCAGCAATTCGCCGCCGACCGCATCCAATGACAGGTTCGTCTTTCCATCTGCATCTTCAAAGATCCGCAGGCAAAGCATTTTTCGGATCATTTTGTCCGCGATTTCCTTTGTATCTGTATCGCATACGCCGACCAGTACTAAAAAACCGCGGCTGATATTACCTGTAATTTGTTCATCTACTGTGACCGATGCTTCTGAAACTCTTTGTATTACAAATCTCATATTATTCTCCTATGGAACGTATTTGAGCAATCTATGCTGATTACCACTCTGCTCTTTTTCTTTCTTTTCTATTATAATAGATGCTTGTGCGCTTGACAAGCACTGATTTCCATCAATATCAATCCCACTCTATATCACTATCTTTTATATACTCTCCACTATCCAGCCTTTTTTCAGCAGCTTCCAAATTTGCCCTCTCTTCTCGGGTTAATTTGGTAAAATCTGGGTCCCATGCAAGCACCATCCTTTTAATAAACTGGCTTGCAAGCTCCTGTTCTTTTTCCGGCAGCATTTCAAGCATTCGGACTGATTCCTGAACGATCTGTGTCATATTTCTTTCCTCCATTTTTATTTATAAATATCCCCTCTGCTTCCTATCTCCATGATAACCAGTATCTCTACTTCTTGCGTATATCTGTAAATAACACGGTATTTTCCTATCCTTAACCGCTGCCTGCCGTCTTTATAGCCTTGCAGTGGTTTAATATCCCCTTTTGGCGGTTTTTGCGTTAATCCTCTGATTGCTTCCAAAATGGAAATCCTTAACTTTTGCGGAAGGCTTTTCAAAAATTTCACAGCAGACTTATCGAACCTTATTTCCATAAATTGCGTAACACTCCTCCATTCTTCTTTCTATTACCTATTTTCTTCCTAGCTGCTTAATTGCCCTTACTTCCCAGGCATTGCCCCTTGTTCTTTTACATATAATTTACAATCCTCCTGACTATGCAATTCCTAACGTTCTTTATACCATCATAACATACTTTACATAGCTTTGCACCATACATTCTGTTATAGATTGACAACTGGTTTCTCCAATATTTACTTTTCCTTCCAACTGTTGTATAATAAAAACCATGCAAAGGAGAGAACTTATGGATTTAAAACGCTTGCTCAGCTTCGTCCGGCGTGCGGTGGACGATTATCAATTGATCGAGGATGGGGACAAGATTGCAGTAGGGATCTCCGGCGGCAAGGATTCGCTTGCACTGCTCTATGCCTTAAAGCATCTGCAACGCTTCTACCCAAAGCACTTTACGTTAACAGCCATTACGGTTCATCTTGGACTGGAGCCGTTTCAGCTACAGCCGGTTCAAGCTCTTTGTGAAGAGCTTCAAGTACCATATGAAGTCGTCGCTACCGATATTCAAAGCATTGTTTTTGAGCACAAAAAGCCTGCAAATCCATGCTCGCTCTGCGCGAAGCTTAGAAAAGGCGCACTAAACGATGCTGCTTTAAAGCAGGGCTGCAATAAGGTTGCTTATGGGCATCACCGGGATGACCTGATCGAGACAATGCTGCTTTCACTGTTTTTTGAAGGCAGGTTCCATTCGTTTTCACCCAAAACGAAATGGGAACGGACAGGCTTAACGTTAATCCGCCCTTTCATTTATGTGCCGGAAGCTGACCTTCGCGGCTTTGCAAATAAATATGAGCTTCCCATCGTCCATAACCCCTGTCCGGCAGACGGACATACAAAAAGACAGTATGTCAAAAATCTGCTTAAGACATTAAGCAAAGATTACCGCGGCATCAAAGACCGTATGTTTACGGCAATTGTATCCGCATCGTTTGATGACTGGCTTTA
This sequence comes from uncultured Eubacterium sp., assembly GCA_947090545.1. Taxonomy (GTDB): domain Bacteria; phylum Bacillota; class Clostridia; order Lachnospirales; family Lachnospiraceae; genus Eubacterium_J. Next base: position 29,262 of record CAMUPC010000018.1, read on the forward strand.
ACTTATAGCTCTATTCTGAAGGTGAGGTATACGATCAAATGATGGAAAAATCCTATCATGAAAAAGTGAAAATTGAAAATGAATTAAAGCTGCGGGAAATGACTAAGGAACTGCCGCGTTTCTGCCAGGAATTTTTTCTGGGAACCGAGCATACGACCTCTTCCCGCACACGGCTCGCATACGCCTATGATCTCGGTATTTTTTTCTCCTTTTTACAGGAAAACAATCCGGCATGTCAAAAATATGAGATGAAAAATATCCCAATCTCCTTTTTAGACTTGATTACGCCTCTGGACATCGAAGAATACCTGAACTACTTAAAGGTCTATACAAAAGACGGCGTAGAGCACACAAATGACGAACGCGGCATTTCCAGAAAGCTGGCAAGCCTGCGCAGCTTCTATAACTATTACTTCCGCAAGCAGATGATCCAGACAAACCCGCCAGATCTCGTAAAGCCTCCAAAGCTTCATGAAAAAGAGATTATCCGGCTGGATGTGGATGAAGTCGCAATGCTCTTAGATGAAGTCGAATCCGGTGAAAAACTGACCCCCCACCAGCTTGCCTACCATGAGCAGACAAAGCTGCGTGACTTAGCACTGCTCTCTCTTCTGCTCGGCACCGGCATCCGTGTATCCGAATGTGTCGGTATCGATATCCAGGATGTAGATTTTAAAAATAACGGCGTAAAAGTACACCGCAAAGGCGGCGCCGAAGTAATCGTTTATTTTAACGATGAAGTTGCAGAGGCACTTCTTGACTATCTGAGTGTCCGTAATGAAACCGAAGCTGTGGAAGGACATACCAATGCCCTGTTTTTATCTATGCAGCGCAAACGGATTGGAGTCCGTTCCGTAGAAAAGCTTGTAAAAAAATACGCACAGCTTGTCACGACCGTGAAACGCATTACCCCTCATAAGCTGCGCAGCACCTTTGGCACAAATCTCTACCAGGAAACCGGCGATATCTATCTGGTAGCAGATGTCCTGGGCCACAAGGACGTCAATACGACAAGGCGCCATTACGCAGCGCAGGCGGACGCAAGGAGACGCCAGGCTGCAAAGATGGTGCAGCTTCGGGATAACTGAGAAAACCAGTTATCCCATATTTTAACTTAAAAGGTATATTCCGCAATCTCATCCTCGATCCTTGTTTTTACCAGATTTGCAATCTCCTGCGTTTTCATGCCCTGGTATTCCTCATAAAGAACCGGCTTTAGAAAATGCACCTGGGCAGTCACTGGCGTCACCTTCCATCCGTTAAATACCTGAAAGGAATCAATCAGCGCCACTGGCACAATCGGCGCCTTTGACATCGTCGCGCTTTTAAAGCTGCCTGGCTTAAAATCACTCACCTGGTTTTTACGATTCCGTTCATACCCGCCTTCCGGGAACAGGATATAACGTTTTCCTTCCCTCACCTCGTTTGCCACCTCACGGATCACTTTCATTGCCTGACGTACATCTGTCTTATCCAGCCGTTTTCCCTGTATCAGATCAATAAATTCACGTACTAGGATCGATTTGGATTTTTTAAGATCCATCACAACAGAACATGGCGCTTCGTGGCACAGAATAATCGCCAGTGCGTCAAACTTGCCCTGATGGTTTGGGTACATAATATAACCGCCCTCTTTCGGGAGGTTTTCTTTGCCATAACAGACAGTACGGATCTTTCCGGTATGGCACATAATACGGACCGCACGCTGGTCGAGCTCATAGCGCTGTTTTTCTGAAAATTTCTCTGGATGGTCTGCTTCGTAACGCATCCTTGTAATCATAAATGGCGCACGAAACAGGTTCATAATAATTACGTATAAAAATCTCAGCATAATCTTAACCACCTAATCTGGATAAAACGGAATGGTTGCTTTATAGCTATTGGTTGTATTTTGAGCAGATGGAACACTTGAGGAAGGACGTGCAAGGACGTGCCAATCTTTTCTTCCGACATCCCATTTGCAAAAAATATACTTTCTAAGTATCCAGTTTATCATAACCTGTCAAAGAATACCATCCTTTTTTTAAGGCGGCTCATAATAAGGAATCACAAGGCACGCACCCGTATGAATCCTTTCATCCTGCATATCGTTTAACTTCATAATTCTCTTTATGTAAACCTCCATACTTCCACATTCATCCGTATAATAACGCCTGGAAATCTCCCATAAAGACTCGCCTGAACAAACCGTAACGCTTTTGTAACGCTCCACCTTCTCTCCTTTTCCACGGTTCACTTGTACAGGTGCAGTTACATGGTTTACAATCATTGCCATGCACAGGAGAAAAAAGGAAATTTGCAGCGCCAAAATCAGGGCGATAATATTCTTTTCCCTATATTCAGATTTTTTAGCATATCTTTTGGGCGTTTCCCTCAAAATCGTTTTGCCATGCACTGTCATTGACCTGTTTGCCATTTTATGATCTCCCCTTAAAAAACATATGTTCGCTTTATGCTATTATAAACTCAGAACATACGTTTGTCAAGAAAAAAATGAAGGCGGCAGAATTACGCATGAACAGATGAAGGAATATATCTCATATTTATAGGCGGATTGGTCAATTTATTTCAACCAGCATGGTATATGCTAACGTGGATGAATCAAGATAGCAGCGGTTTTGGTCAAGTAGTTGCATTTTTGTGCATACAGGGACGCCGGGAGAGGGGATTGGCACTTCCTGGCGGCGTCCGTTCCAGAAGGTTAAGAATCCCTAAGCACCCTGCATTTACGCTGAGGCACCGGACGGGCGCGGCACCTAGTTCGCCCTGGCTTACAGCCAGCAGCTAAAG
>CAMUPC010000019.1 GCA_947090545.1 uncultured Eubacterium sp.
AGGGCGAACTAGGTGCCGCGCCCGGACGGTGCCACAGCGTAACCGCAGGATGCTTAGGGCTCCTTACATTTTGGAACCGGAACAGGAAGCAAGCCCCGCTCCCCTTCCTCCAGCGTGCTATTTATGAAAAACCTTCCTCTAAACACAACAAAAGCCGCATCCCCGAAAGCACCCTTCCAGGAACACAGCTTTTATTTTATTTCTATATTAATATGCTCTTTCTATCCGATTTGATTCTCCCTCTCATCCTTCACTGAAAACCATACAAACCACCCTGTCCTCAGCCCTGCACCTTCCCGCTCAGCTTCCTATACTCCTCCAGCCTGCAAGCCGCATCCGCCTCCGTTTTTTCAAACAGCTCCTGCGCGTGCTGCGGGAACTGGCGCGCCAGCGCACTGTAACGCACCTGCCCAAGCAGAAATTCCTGAAAATCCCCCGTCGGGTCTTTAGAATCCAGCATAAACGGATTTTTCCCCTCTTTACTAAGGTCTGGATGGTATCGGTACAAATGCCAATACCCCGCCGCAACTGCCTGCGCCATATTGTCCATGCTCTTGCCCATACCACATTTTAAACCATGGCTGATACACGGCGCATAAGCAATAATCAGGGAAGGCCCATGGTAGCTTTCCGCTTCCCGAATCGCTTTAAGCGTCTGGTTTTTATCCGCACCCATCGCAACCTGCGCGACATAGATGTTGCGGTACGTCATCATCATCCTGCCCAAGTCTTTTTTCCCGGACTTTTTACCAGATGCGGCAAACTTTGCCACGGCTGCGGCTGGCGTAGATTTGGACGCCTGTCCGCCCGTATTGGAATAGATCTCGGTATCAAACACGAGCACATTGACGTCCTCGCCGGACGCCAGCACCTGGTCTAAGCCGCCGTAACCGATATCATACGCCCAGCCGTCTCCGCCGATCATCCAAATAGAACGCTTGACAAGATAGTCTTTGTTTTTATCTATTTCTTTCAGCAGGCGCACCGTCTCCGGCTCTCCGCCCAGCGGCTCCGGTTCCCGCAGGATGCTTGCCATCACCTCCAGCACTTCTTCGGAAGCCTGTTTGGACGCTTCGCCTTCTTCACGCGCCTGTATCCAGTGCGCAAACGCGTCATGCAGCATCGGCGCGGATGTTTCCAGCCCTTTGTCCATCAGCGCCTTCATATTCTGCTCGATGCCGTCCCGAATCTGGCGCACGCCCAGATACATGCCGTAGCCGTATTCCGCGTTATCCTCAAACAAGGAATTTGCCCAGGACGGGCCGTGCCCGTTATGGTCGCACGTATATGCTGTGGTCGGCGCGGAAGCGCCCCAGATTGAAGAACATCCGGTCGCGTTTGCGATCATCATGCGGTCGCCGAACAACTGGGTAACGAGCTTGATATAAGCCGGTTCCCCGCAGCCTGCGCAGGCGCCGGAAAATTCCATTAACGGCTGCTTGAACTGGCTGTCTTTGACAGTCCTGCCTTCAAACAGTTCTCCTTTGTTCGTAACCCTGCTGACTGCGTAGCGCCAGTTCGGTACCTGTTCCGCGGACTGTGTGGCAAGCTTTTTCATGACAAGCGCTTTTGGCTGCGCTGGGCAGACGTCTGCACAGTTGCCGCATCCGGTACAGTCCATCGTACTGACCTGGACGCGGAATTCATAATTTTCCAGCCCCTTGCCCCTTGCCTTCTGTGTCCGAAAAGCTTCCGGCGCCGCTGCTTTTTCCTGCGAATCCAGCAAAAACGGCCGTACGCACGAATGCGGGCAGATAAACGAACACTGGTTGCACTGGATGCACGTCTCTACATTCCACTCCGGCACATTGACCGCGATGCCGCGTTTTTCGTATGCGGAAGTGCCGTTTGGAAACGTCCCGTCCTCGATGCCTGTAAACGCGCTGACCGGAAGGCGGTCGCCCTCCTGACGGTTCATCGGGCGCATGATCTGTGCGACAAATTCCGGTTCTTTCACACCGTCTCCATCGTCCGTATCCTGCCCCTGATCCTGTGCAAACTGCTTCCAATGCTGCGGCACCTGTATTTTTACAAGGTCGCTGAATCCATGCTCGATCGCCTGATGGTTCATCTGGACTACTGCCTCGCCTTTTTTGCCGTATGCTTTTAATACCGCGTCTTTCAGGTATTTTTTCGCCTCTTCCTCCGGCAAGATCTTCGCCAGTTTGAAAAAAGCGCCCTGCATAATCATATTGATCCGGTTGCCAAGCCCGATTTCTTCGGCGAGCTTGATCGCGTTAATGCAGTAAAAATCGATCTCCTTTTCCGCGATCGTGCGCATCATGCTTTTTGGCAAGTGCTCTTCTAACTCCTCGCTGCCCCACATACAGTTTAACACAAACGTACCGCCCTGCTTTAAGCCGGCAAGCAAGTCATAGCTGCGTACAAACGACTGGTTGTGGCAGGCAATATAATCCGCCTCGTCGATCAGGTACGCGGATTTGATCGGCTGGCTGCCAAACCGCAGATGAGAGGTCGTAAGCCCGCCCGACTTTTTGGAATCATAGGCAAAATAAGCCTGCACATACTGTTCGGTATGCTCGCCGATAATCTTAACCGCCTGCTTATTCGCGCCTACCGTGCCGTCCGAGCCAAGCCCCCAGAATTTGCAGCGCACTGTCCCTGCCTTTGCCGTAATAATCCTGTCCCCGCATGGAATCGACGTGTGCGTCACATCATCGTCGATGCCGACGGTAAAGCCTGTTTTTGGCGACGGGCTTTTCAGGTAGTCAAAGACTGCCTTGATTTCCGCCGGGGTCGTATCCTTAGACCCAAGCCCAAACCGCCCGCCAATAATGACCGGAGCGGCGCCAGCGCCGTAATAGCTGTTTCTGACGTCCATATATAACGGCTCTCCAGGCGCGCCCGGCTCTTTGGTACGGTCTAACACCGCGATCCGCTTTACCGTCTTTGGCACAGCCCTGCGCAGATGCTCCTCAGAAAACGGACGGAACAGATGCACTTTTACAAGCCCGCATTTTTCACCCTGCGCATTCAGGTAGTCCACCGTTTCCTCAATCGTCCCGCAGACAGAGCCCATCGCCACGATCACATACTCCGCATCCGGGTCCCCATAATAATGAAACAGTTCGTAGTTCCTGCCTGTCAGCTGGTTGACCCTGCCCATATACTCCTCTACGATCGGTATGATTTTTTCATAAAACGGATTACATGCCTCGCGTGTCTGAAAATAAATATCCGGGTTCTGCGCCGTCCCTCTGGTAACCGGATGGTTCGGCGACAGCGCCCGGTTACGGAACGCCTGCAACGCTTCCTGGTCGACCATGCCGGCAAAGTCGTCATAGGAAAGCGCTTCGATTTTCTGCACCTCATGCGAAGTGCGGAAGCCGTCAAAGAAGTGAATAAACGGCAGCCGCCCCTTGATCGCGGCAAGATGCGCAACCGGGGCAAGGTCTACGACTTCCTGCACCGAACCGGACGCAAGCATCACGCAGCCTGTCTGCCTTGCCGCCATGACGTCCTGATGGTCGCCGAAGATATTTAACGCCTGGGACGCGATCGAACGGGCGCTGACATGAAATACGCCCGGAAGCAGCTCCCCGGCTGTTTTGAACATATTTGGAATCATCAGCAGCAAACCCTGGGACGCGGTAAACGTCGTCGTCAGCGCGCCTGCCTGTAAGGAACCGTGGAACGCGCCCGCGGCGCCCGCCTCAGACTGGAGCTGCGCTACCTTTACGGTCTGCCCGAACATATTTTTCCTGCCGTTTGCTGCCCATTCGTCCACTACTTCCGCCATCGTAGAGGAAGGCGTGATCGGATAAATCGCCGCTACGTCCGTAAACGCATATGCGGCATAAGCGGCGGCAGTATTGCCGTCTACTGTCATTTTGATCTTTGCCATACCGCCCTCCTACAGCCTGCTGCCGTTATCGACCCAGTCCTTCGCGTCCTCGACCGCGGTTGTCTTTGGGACAGACACGTAGGACTTCGGCGCATCATAGTCGGTGCCTGCCCATGCCGCGGTCGATTCGCTGTCAGACTGCGAGATTTTAGAAAGACGCTTGTTGTCAGCGCCTGTGAGCGGCGCGGATTTTTGATTGTTTGTAGAAACCTGAATCATGAAAACATTCCTCCTGTATCGAGCTGTGTGCAGCCATCTGCACGATGCAGCTTATTTTTATCATCTTACTGCATATAGCTTATCCAGACACGGAATGGATTATACCTTCAGGCAAAAAACTGCGGCAAATACTCCTTATGCGCTTCTAACAATTCATCAATAACGACATTGGCAAGGGCATCGCTTGGGCACAGCGGGTTCAAGTTCAGCGCAGCAACCGCAAGGTTCTTATCGCCCGTAACGGCTGCCTGCACCGTCATACGTTCAAACGCTTTCATCATCTGCACATACCCGCTGATCGGCAGCTTTAACGCCCCTGTCGCCAAAGGCTTCGGCCCGTCCGCCGTGATCCGGCACGCCACTTCTACCGCGCTGTCTGCCGGCAGGTCAGAAATTGCCCCGCGGTTTTTTACATCCACGTACTGAATATCGCCCGTATCATTATAAATAGACTGTATCAGGTTACATGCCGCATCCGAATACTTTGCCCCGCCCCGCATCGCAAGCTGCTGCGGCTTCTCCGCCAGCTCCTTACTGGCGTACAGCTCAAACAGCTCCGCTTCTGTTTTGCTGACCACCTCACCGCGTACGGTTCCTTTCTGAAGCTGGGTCAGTTCTTCTTCTAGCTGCTCCTTTGTAAAGAAATAGTAGTTATGGTAAGGGCACGGAATCGCACGGATACCCTTGATAAAAGACGCCGAATACGGCAGCGAAACAAAATTTTTCATCTGGATCGTATCTTCGGCTTTTAAGTTCGCATACTTGTCCAACAGCTCCTCGAACCGGGATACCCCATTTACGAATACATCCGTTGCAAAAATAAAATGGTTCACTCCCTGAATCTCCATCGTGACTTCCTGCTCTGTGACGCCAAGCATTTTGGCAAAGCCGTCTACCATATTTACAGGGACATTGCAAAGCCCGATCGCCTTTTGAAAGCCTGTATAGCGGATAACTGCTTCCGTTACCATGCCCGCCGGATTTGTAAAATTAATCAGCCACGCATCCGGGCAGATCTCCTGCATATCCTTGACGATGTCCAAGATCACAGGAATCGTACGGAACGCTTTAAACATGCCGCCGGCACCGTTTGTCTCCTGCCCGATCATGCCGTAGCTCAGCGGAATCCGTTCATCCAGCACACGCGCCGGAAGGCGGCCAATCCGCATCTGTGTCGTTACAAAGTCCGCGCCCGCCAGCGCTTCCCGCCTGTTATAGCTGAGCTTGATATCGATCGGCACGCCCGCTTTTTTTACCATACGCTTTGCCAGTGCCCCGACAATTTCCAGCTTTTCACTGCCTTCTTCAATATCCACCAGCCAAAGCTCCCGCACCGGAAGCGTGTCATAGCGTTTGATAAACCCTTCGACCAGTTCAGGCGTATAGCTGCTGCCGCCCCCGATGGTCACAATTTTAACAAAATCCTTCTTTTTCATAATTCTCCTCCTTTACGATTGTTCTCATTCGGTCTATACCATATTTTTATCGTATCATTGAATGCCAAAAATGTCTATATGATTTCACACGATTCCTTTAATTAGTAAAATTGCACAATAAACACCCTTATTTTTGGTATTATTTTATTAATTTAACTGTGTTTTATAGACATAACAACAATTTTTATCAGATCTGTCAAAAAACCTTTGAAAATGGATCTAAATGTGGTATGATTATTTCCATGAGTGGTATATACATATAACAACCAAACAAAAAGGAGGAATTTATCATGGTAAAAATTCTACTCGTATGCTCCGCAGGGATGTCAACAAGCTTTGTTGTGAAACGGATGCAGGAATCCGCGCAGGCAAAAGGAATCGACGCGGAAATCTGGGCGGTTGCAGACGCGGACGCTGCGGAAAACATCAAAAAAGCTGACTGTATGATGCTCGGGCCTCAGGTACGCTTCCTTGAGAGCAAGATGAAAGGCATCGCAGACGGCAAGCCTGTTGCCGTAATCGATATGATGGCATACGGTTCCATGAACGGGGAAAAAGTGCTGGAACAGGCGCTAAAGCTCCTCGGTAAAGAATAACAGCCGCTGCCAGCAGTAAGACTTGTTTTTTCTCCGCTTGTGTCAAATCTGTGCTGCTGTATCCAGCCTTTGGTTTTACATAAGCGGAGAGAACATGTGAAAGGGGATCATTATGAATGCTTTTATTAATTGGATGGAACTGCATTTCATGCCAATTGCAGCAAAAATTGCAAACCAGCGCCACCTGATTGCGATTCGTGACGGTTTTATCGCGATCATGCCTGTTACGATGGTCGGCAGTATTGCTGTACTTTTGAATGTATTTTTCAGAGACCTGCCAAATCAATGGTTTGGAGCGGGAAACAGCTTTGTTTCCGCGATGTCTCCATTAATCAGTATTAACGGAAATGTTTATTTCGGCTCGATTGTAATATTGGGCATGGCGTTTACGATATCTTTGGGATACCATCTGGCTAAATCATATGACGTAAACCCAATCGCGGGCGGCGTCATTGCTTTTTCTTCAGTCGTAACCTGCATGAACCAGAACGCTGTTTTTGATTATACACTGCCAGGCGTGGACGCTTCTTCCCTGGACGTACTCACAAGCGCGGGACTGAATGCCGTTTTGGACGACGCGGGCAACGTTGTGTTAAGCGGCGTCAGCGGATGGGGCTATATGAGCCAGGCGCTCACCGGCGCGGGCGGCTTGTTTACCTGCTTAATCGCCGGAATGATTTCTACGATGATCTATGTAAAGCTGATGCAGAAAAAGGTTACGATCAAGCTTCCGGCTTCTGTACCTCCTGCGGTAAGCAATGCGTTTGCATCGATTATTCCTGGCGCGATCGCTATTTATACGTTTGGCATCATCACACAGCTATGCGTAATGGCAACTGGCCTATACCCAAACGACCTGATTATCAAATGGATACAAAGGCCGCTCCTTGGGCTTTCTCAGGGTATTTTCAGCGTTGTCCTCGTATCCTTCTTGATCCAGCTTTTCTGGTTTTTCGGGCTGCATGGTTCCAACCTGCTTGCACCAATTACAGAGGGCGTCTATACGCCGGCGCTGCTTTCCAACCTGGAAGTGTGGAACTCCACCCAGTCCGTACAGGATATGCCATATGTATGGACGCGCGGTTCCTTTGACGCTTATACGATGGCGGGCGGATCTGGATGTACGCTTGCGCTTTTAATCGCCATTTTCATCTTCTCCAAGCGTGACGATCAAAAAGCCATTGCGAAGCTGAGCGCCCCAATGGGCATTTTCCAGATTAATGAGCCTGTTATTTTCGGTATTCCGATTGTGTTAAACCCGATTTATTTTATTCCTTGGCTCATTGCCGCTCCGATCTGTTCCGTAATTGCCTATGCGTTTACCGCATTTGGAGTGATCCCGCCTGTATTTATCCAGGTGCCTTGGGTTATGCCGATTGGAATCTATGCGTTCCTTGCAACAGGCGGCAACCTTCTGGCGTCGCTCGTTGCGCTGTTGAACTTAGGAGTCGCCTTCTGTATCTGGATGCCGTTCGTTATCCTGGCAAACCGGGTGCAGGAAAAAGAGGGCTTGTAACTATCATAAAAGGAGGTTTTACATCAATGGAAGGAATGGAACTGATCTGTTTTGAGATTATCTCAAACGTAGGGACAGCAAGAGGATGCTATGTAGAAGCGATCGACCTTGCCACAGAAGGCAAATATGAAGAAGCGGAACAAAAAATAGCAGAAGGCTCAAGTTATTTTGTAAAAGGGCACAACGCTCATTCTGAACTGGTGCAGAAAGAAGCCGGAGGGGAGAAAACGGACATTATGCTGCTGTTAGTCCATGCAGAGGACCAGCTTATGAGCGCGGAAGGCTTTAAGATCCTTGCGGAAAAATTTATCGCACTCAACAAAAAGCTTGACAGCAAATAATACAGCCACATCATGAATAAATAAAAAGAATAGGAAGTCGATGTTATGAAAAAAGCAGGTTCCTGGCAAACCTTTTTTCTGGGGATTGGGTTTTTGATTATTATGATGTCCCCGCAGGCAGCAATCCCTGCACAGGCGCTGCTGGGCGGATGCCTGGTGGTACTTTTGTCCGCTGTCTCTTTGGCGCGGAAGAAAAAAGACGACCATCCCGATAAAAAATAAAGGAGGCGCAGGCACGCATCATGATTACAGTAAAAGAAACACTGGAAGTATCCGCGGAAGCTTTCTTTGAGCAGATCTTAACCTCCGCGGCATATGATATCCAATCGGCAACCGGGAAAGAGCTGACGAAACAGCAGCTTCACAAGGGCTACCAATACATCAAAAAGATGAAGTCCAAGACAGGCAGCAAAGGGGATGTGAACGTCGAAATCACGGCGCTTGACGCCCCGCGCCTGTACGCCGCAGAATTTACTTGTGCAACCGGAAAGAATATGATATCATATTCCATAGAATCCTTGGAAAAGGAAAAAATTACTGTTACCTATACAGAAGATTTTTCAGGAAAATCAACGTCCCAAAACTTAAATTATAAGGTGATCGGCGCTCTCTATAAACGGGGAGCAAGAAAAAAGATGGCGCGTATGCTGCATAACATCGAATCCTATCTCAGACAAGCATCGCCGACTGAACCGCAGTTGGCTGACAAGGAGGAATGACTATGGAATTAGGAATCTCGATCTATCCCGGGCATTCTGACCAGGAAAAGGATGCGGCATATTTAAAGCTGGCGTCTAAATATGGCTGTAAGCACGTATTCACCTGCCTGCTCAGCGTAGAAGGCAGCCGTGAGAAGATTGTAGCCAATTTCCGCGACAGCATTGCCCTCGCCCACAGCTATGGCATGGAGGTGATGTTAGATACCGCACCGTCCGTATTTGAGGCTTTAGGCGCAAGCTACGACGATCTTTCCTTTTTTAAGGAACTGGGCGCAGACGGCATCCGTCTGGACGAATGTTTTGATTCCCATAAAGAAGCAATGATGACCTACAACCCGCAGGGACTTACTATCGAAATCAACGCTGGGTTTGGGGACAGATATATCGACAACATCATGTGCCACCACCCAAAAAAGGGAAAACTATCTACCTGTTTTAATTTTTATCCACAGAGATATACAGGAATCAGCTACGGCCATTACAGGATGTGCTGTGAAAATATCAAAGCAGCCGGGCTGCCTGTCTCTGTGTTTATCAATTCCCAGGAGCCGGATACTTTTGGGCCCTGGCAGGTAAACGATGGCATGTGCACACTGGAAATGCACAGAGATCTTCCAGCGGACGTGGCTGCACGCCACCTTTTTGCAGATGGCATGGTTGACACCGTTATTTTTGCAAATTGTTATGCTTCCGAAGAAGAGTTTCGGCAAGTAACAGCCGCTGATCCTCAGGTACTTTCTTTTAAAATAGAAAAAGAAGCAGAACTTACTGAAACTGAACAGAAGATTTTATTTGAAGCAAGCCATTTTGTCCGGGGCGACATGAGTGAATATATGGCACGCAGCACGCAGCCGCGGGTCATCTACGCTTCCGGCAGCATACCGCCGCAAAACACCAGGGACATGGTACCGGGAGATGTTGTCATACTCAATGACAATTACACGCGTTATAAAGGAGAACTTCACATCATCCTAAAAGCGATGCCGAACGACGGCAAAAAAAATGTAATTGGGCATATCCCTGAAAAGGAAAGAATGCTTCTGAACTATCTAAAACCTTGGCGGACATTCCGCTTTATCAACGGGTGACTAATGCGAAGGAGATGAAGAACTTGGTTACTCCGCTCTATGTGGAAATAAAACAATGGCTGATCAAAGAAATCGAAAATGCACCAATCAACTCACCGATCCCATCGGAAAGAGAATTATCTAAAATTTTCCATACAAGCAGGATGACCGTCCGAAACGCCGTCAACGAGCTGGTGGCGGAAGGCTTCCTCTATCGCAATAAAACAAAGGGGACTTTTGTCGCAGACAGAAGTCTCCTGAAAAAAAATACTGCCGCAGAAGTACTCAAAAGCGAACAAGACTCCGAATATACGATTATTTATTTTAATATTCGGGCGATACCAGAGATTGCACCGTCCCTGAACATGCTCTCTCACGAAAGAATCCTGCGCGTTGTGCGTGTTCTTTCCGAGCAGGATCAGCCGGTCACAGTAGAAGAAATCTATTTTCCATTTGAAAATGTACAGTCTGTCGTGATGAAAGATTTGGACGACCTGCTGGATATGAAGCAGTACACAAAAGACGGCGTTATGACCCAAAAGTTTTTTCCGATGCTGATACCGGAAAAATACGCCAACCAACTGAACCTTAAGATGGGAACACCGATTATTATGGTCGAAACCACGATCCGGGATAAAGCGGGCACGCCGATCCTGCTCATTAAGGCATACAACAATCCGTCCAAAAAACAAATCGAGATTATCTCTTAACCTCCCACCGATACAGCCCAAATATTTTTTGAACTTCAAACTGTGCAAGTTCTAAAAATATTGGCGCGTAAAAAAATTGAAGTCCCAGGCTGCCCGGGACTCCAATAAAAGCCTAATCCATCAGCGAAAGCGCTTCTTCATCCGCTACGATCGTCACATCCTTGTGGAGCTGTAAGATCGACGCCGGCATCTTTGGCGTTACCGGGCCGCAAACCGCATCCCGCAGCGCCTGTGCTTTTGCCTTGCCGCTTACGATCATAAGGATCTTGCGCGCCTGCATAATATTGCGGATACCCATTGTATACGCATAACGCGGCACATCTTCTTCACTGGCAAAAAATCTCTTATTCGCCTCGATCGTACTCTGCGTCAGCTCTACGCAGTGCGTGCCTGTCGCGAATGCCTCCGCAGGCTCATTAAAGCCGATATGCCCATTGTTGCCAAGCCCCAAAAGCTGCAAATCAATCCCGCCCTCTGCTTCGATTCTGCTGTCGTAGCTGCTGCACGCCTTCTCACTGTCCGCTTCCATGCCGTTTGGAACAAACGTGCGGGACAGATCGATATTGACATGGTCAAATAAATTGGTGTTCATAAACTTGCGGTAGCTTTGCTCATGGTCCGGTGCAAGCCCTTTGTACTCATCCAGATTAATCGACGTTACTTTGGAAAAATCCAGCTCTCCCTGTTCATACTGCGCAACCAGGTGCTTGTACAAGCCTACCGGAGAAGATCCCGTTGCAAGCCCCAGTACACAATCCGGCTTTACAATGATCTGTGCCGCCAAAATACGCGCGGCGCTGCGGCTCATTTCCTCATAATTTTTTGTTTTTACAATCTTCATTTTCTCTTCTCCTTCACTCTTATTTTTTATCAGGACATATGGCATTTTCGTTGTTTCACAAACTGATCAATTTTCTCCTGCCACCTTCTATTATACGCTAATTTCAATATAATTTCAACAAATTTCTCTGAAATTACCTCCAAAATCTTTGTAAAATTTCACAAAAAAACACCCGATTTTTGATCCTGTAAATAAAAAAAATAATATGGAAAAATAATAAAAAAACCAAGAAAAATGATGCTAAATATGTTAGAATAGATAAAAAGAAAGGAGACTCATCATGATTATTAAAAACGCAAATATCTACACCGAAAGCAAGGTATTTCAAAAAGGCGAGCTCTGCATCCAGGACGGCAAATTCTCCAATCAGACGACCGAACCTACCGTCCTGGACGCACAAGGCTGCTATGCCATACCAGGGCTCATTGACCTGCACCTGCATGGCTGCGCCGGGCATGACCTGTGCGACGGCACGCTGGCGTCACTTACCAGCATCGCAGAATACGAAGCCGCCGCAGGCATCACTGCTATCTGCCCCGCGACCATGACGCTCCCAAAGCAAGAGCTGCTTGACATCCTGCGCACCGCAGGCGAATATCAAAAGCTCAGCCAGGAACAAAGCGCCTCCAAAGGCGCCGACCTCGTCGGCATCAATATGGAAGGCCCATTTATCAGCAGCGCAAAAAAAGGCGCGCAGGACCCACAGCATATCGTATCATGCAGCGTAGAAACAGCACGGGAATTTATCGACGCTTCCAACGGGCTTGTAAAACTGATCGGCATTGCGCCGGAGTGCAATCCTGACTTTGCCTCGTTTATTACACAGCTCAAAGGCCAGATCCACATCTCCTTAGCGCACACAAACGCAGACTACGCTACCGCTATGGCAGCTTTTGACGCAGGCGCCGACCATGCCGTTCATTTGTACAACGCCATGCCTGCGTTTACCCACAGGGCGCCAGGCGTTATCGGCGCTGTCTGCGACAGCCCGCACGTATATGCCGAACTGATCTGCGACGGCATCCACATCCACCCGTCTGTCGTCCGGGCGACGCTGCGTATGCTGGGCACCGACCGCATCGTCTTTATCAGCGACAGTATGCGCGCGACAGGTATGCCGGACGGCAGCTACACACTCGGCGGCCTGGACGTCAACGTAAAGAATAAAAAAGCAACGCTCGCCTCCGACGGCGCCATCGCCGGCTCCGCCTCCAATCTGATGGAATGTGTCAAGACGGCTGTGACGCAAATGGACATCCCACTGGAAACAGCGGTTGCCTGCGCCACAATCAACCCGGCAAAACGCCTTGGGATCTTCCAGGAACGCGGCTCCATTTCTGTTGGAAAGAAAGCCGACCTTGTCCTTTTGGACGATTCGCTTCAGGTGCAGGCTGTGATCAAAGACGGGAAGTGCCTGGATATCAGGAATTAAGGGGCATTTTTGCGCAAAAAGGTTATCAGGAAATAGAATATCTCCTGATAACCTTTTTTATAAAAATATCTGCGCGACGGCTGTGAACACTCATTTATATGATTTATTGTGTGTTTCCGGCTGTCTGATAATCGATCGTTCCTAATGTAATCTTGTACCCGTTAGCTGCTGAAGGATCTTTAGCTATCGTAACAGGAACCGTTGCTGTTACTGTATATTTTCCATCTTCGCTGGCTGCTGTCACTGTTACGTTGAATGTACCTGCTTCTTTATCTGCATCATTCTTGATCGTAAATGTATATGCACCAGACGATTCAGTTACATCCAGCTTACTCGTATCTGCTGCCACAACACCAGAAACATTGAGTTTTGTTCCTTCTTTCCCGTCAATTGTAGCAGTAGCAGAAACTCCAGAAAGCGTAAATGCTGATGGGGAATTTACATATGTTGCTGCTGATCCTGTAGTTACTGTCTGGGTTGCGATTGTAACGGCTGGAGATGTTAACCCTGTCTGGGTTGTATCATCGCCTGTGTTATCATCGCCTGTGTTATCATCACCGCCAGTTGTTACATCATCATTCGGTTTTGTAACTGTTACTGTACATGTTGCTGAATATGGCTGAGTGCCAATCGTTGTTGATGCGGTAATTGTTGCCGTGCCTTCAGCCTTTCCTATTACAGTTGCTGTCGCCGTTGTACCCTCAACAGTTGCAACAGCTTCATTGTCGCTTGACCATTCAACCGTCTCAATTTTACCATTAGCATTTGCTGGATTCAGAGATAATGTTAACTCTTTCTTAGCATTTTCTGTACCAATATCTGTTGTCAGCATTGCGATATCTGTGAAATTCAGTTTTACACCACTAACTTCTACAGGCATAACCTGTCCATCTGAAAGACTTAAATTGCCTTTCTTTTCAGCTTCAACAGAAATATCCTCTTTACCTTCCTGCTTTACTGTAACTGCTGTTTCTGTACTAATACCAACCGTCGTTACATTCTGAGCAGCCGTAATCGTACTATCTTTTGCACTTGCTTCTAATACAACCACTGTCTTATCAGCATTCGCATTCACCGCTACAGGTACAGCCGATGTCAGTTCTGCGTTTTCCACATTCAGGTCTACCGTGATCTTCTTAGCGGTTACGTTTTCTGCTGCTTTAATTGCAACTGCCGTTTCCTTGCTGACAGAAACAGTACCTACCGTTGCATCCGAATTGCTTACTGTCAAAGCCAGGTTCGCACTTGCTGCATCACAGGCAATACCAGCTACCTCGCCTGCTACATCCATGCTAATATTAGAATTTTCTGCACCTGCTTTAAATTCTACATTTCCTGTCTTTGCGCCTGCTTCTACAATCACTTCCGCATTTTTTACCGGCACTTCAAAAGAAATTGCTTTTTCTACCGTTCCTTTGATCTCCAGTTTGATCTTTGTAATAGCGTTAGCAATTCCTTTTACAAACGAGATTGTTTTTACTGCAAAATCTTTTTCCACAACAATATGCGGATTCGGCGCAGATACTGTAAACGTGTTGTTTTTTGCTTTTTCAATCCATGTTTCTGGTGCGATATTCTTAATCTGGATAGATTTAAACTCACCCTCGTTTGTAATCGTTTTCTGCGGAGCATCTACAATCAAGTCTATCTTGCCATATGATTTCTTTGGAATTTCTAACTCAGTATCTTCTGGCCCATTATCGTCAGATTTCCTAGAAAGAATCTTAATCTCCGTAACATCAGGATCAGCCAAAGCTTTTGTTAAGTCATCCTTTGTATATACTACATACGTTTTAGACTGCGGTGTTGACGGATTGGACGGGTTCGATGGATTATTCGGATAATAGCTTCCGCCGCCATAGGAGCCCGATCCTGTGCTTGTACCAGAACCAGAAGTCGCTGGCTTAATCGTTACGCTGCCCTTTGGAGATACTTTCTGTACCTTGTTGTCCGGCTTTGTAATTTCAATTGTTGCGGTTGTATTGTTCTTGACTGTTACGGTTGCTGCCGCGTTTGTAACCTTAACCGTGCTCTTTTCTGCTTTTGCCTTCAGGTCGATGGTTGCGTCCGCGGATGCTTCTACCGCTACCGGGATCTCAGCCGTTACTTCTGAGCCTGCTGCCTGAACTTTTACAACTACGCTATCTGTAGCGGAGCCGGAAAGCGCGAGCTTTGCTTTTGCGCTGATTGTTACGGAAGCTAATTTGCCGTTTACGACAATCGCTACGTCTGCATTTGCCTTTGTAACGGAAACGCCTGTAACGCTTGCGCCTGTGCCTACGACAATGCGTGCCTTTAACGCGTCTACCTTAAAGTTATTGCCCACCGCGTTTTCTGTCCATGTGCTGTCCTTGATTGCAGCAATTGTAATGGACTTGAACACGCCGCTGTTTGTTACATCCGCATTCGGCGCGTCAACGGTCAGACCTACAGACGTATGTGCGCCAGCCGGGATCGTAAAGGATGCCGTGCTGTCTGTCTTAACCGTAATCGATTTAAGCGATGTGTCCGCCAATGCCGCGGTCAGCTCTGCCTGTGTAGCTACGGTCTTGGATGCCTGGGATGGTGTTGGCGCAGGCGTTGGGTCTGGTGATGGCGTAGGCGTCGCCGTGCCTGCCCCTACGACCTTGACCCTGCACTTTAATACTTTCGTATTGTTTTTCTTGCGTACATTTGTTTTCAGGCTGACCTTAATTGTAGCACGGCCTTCGCTTTTTCCTTTTAACAATACGTAAGAAGCTTTTTTGCCGTATACGGTCGCGATCTTTTTGTCGGAAGTGGACACTTTCTTAATCTTCCAGCCCTGTGTATTGTTTACTAATCTGAGTTTGTAGCCCTTCTGCCCTACCTTTAAGGTTTTGAACGTCGTATTCAGACCGACAAACTTTGCTGCTGCCGATGCAGGCTGCATCCCCGACACCGATGACGCGGAAAATACCATCGCTGTCGATAATGCGACTGCAAGAGCCTTTTTCATGAATTTTTGCTTCATGGTCTCCTCCTCGTTTTTTTGCTTGTGTATGCAGCGCCGGCTTATAAACAGCCCTGCCAGGCGCAGGCATACGTTAACAGTTGCCTATTATATAAAAATCCTGCTTTCCATTTTATTCACTGCACTTGCCCAAGCATCACACGGCTGCCTATAATGGGAAACAGGTATTTTTATATCTGTGCTGTATGCTGCCCGCCGGGATACGGCACCATGCAGGCGTATCCGGCAGCGCACAGGCGATAGGGTACTACGCAAATTTTTGTGAGCCTGGCACACACTGAATACACCAGCGTAAGGAGGCAACGATAAAGAGAATCTATTAATTTTACGATATTGTCCAGTGCAGCCTACAGAACCCACAAAAATTTACGTAATACATTACTATATCCGCAGCTTTTAGATCAATTTGGAAAAGTATACTTTTTCAGATTCGGAAAAGGCGCAAAAAATTTATAGCAATATAACAAAATTTCACTTGAAAATTAAATATTTTGTAGTATAATACAATATGAACTGTGAACGCATTCCAAAATTTGGAAAAGTATACTTTTTCGGATTCTGTATTTTCACGCCTTTCTTTTTTATCAACAATGTATCCTTCTTTATTCACCAGAATAATATACACATATACCATCTTTACAAACTCATGAAAAATTAAACGCATTTTTTATTTTTGCAGCAATACAGTCAGGCACTGCATTTTGGAAAAAAACACAAAAAAACTGGCATACCCTGTCCCAAACGACAAAGCATACCAGCTTTTCCATATGCAATCCGCGCACAGCTAACGCGTCTCCTTCTCTGTCATCCTCACCGTCTGCACAACACGAATCGCTTCCTCCTTGGTAAATTCTTTTGCAGCTAAGGACAGTACATACGCATCTTCCTCCCCTTCCTTTACAAAATAAAAATACCAGTATTCACTCTGCGTCTCCAGCGCGGCAAGCTCCTCTCCTGCCATTTCCAAAGCGCCCAGCTCACTGCCTGTATACAAATCATGGAAGCTGTGCACCATCAGCACCGTCCACCCAGCGCCCGGCGCAGCCGTATCCAGCACTTTTGCCTCCTCTTCGCTGCTGTGGTTCCATCTTGGATAATACCTCTCGTCCAGTTTTCCATCCCAAAACACAAACGTTTCCTGCGCAGAGCCCACTTTTCCAACAAAGCCCGCATATTTCCAGTATTCCGGCGCCGATTCAGACGCACCCGTCTCATATACCTGCGGGTAAATAAGCGCGCCGCCCAGATCCAGGTCTCCGCGGTAATCTCCCAGCGTATAGCCTTCTGGCAGCCGCAGCGTCAGCCAGTCCGAAATCTGCGTCTTTGTATGCAAAAAAACTTCCAGGTTATTGGGATACTGCTCTCCCCCTTCTGCGTCAGCCGTATAGATCCAAGCCATCTGCGCATCCTGTTCCCTCATAATATAGATATCTTCCAGCAAATCCGTCCCTTTTTCATAAGATACAGAAAAACGGTACGCTTCATTCCCCTCCTCGAAATAAAAATGCAGATTTTCATTCATCGCGGTTTCATGCAGCTCATCCCTTATACCGTTCGTATACGAATAAAACTCCATCTGCCCCACCGTTCTCTGTGCAAACGCTTCCCTTACCATCTGAAAGGTAAGTATTTTAGTTTCCGCCGTCTGCACAAAATCCTGTCCCGCTCCATCCGGCACATTCGCCTTGGAACGCACGGCATCCTGCTGGTCCGCCGTCAAAAATACGCCTGTCAGCACTGCCGCAAATACCACTGCAAATATCGACGCTTTTCCCGCCGTCTTTTGATAATGCATAATATTTTGAATGCGCGCCTTCATGTCCCCTTTCCCAAACGCAGGCGGAACCGCAAACAGCTTTCGGCTCCCAGTGGACAGTTCCAGCAATACAGACGCATACTCTTTTCTTCGTTCCATACCAAATTTTAAAATCGTCTCTTCGTCACATGCCATCTCCATATCCCTCGCCATAAAAAAATAAGCGAACCAAACAGCCGGGTTAAACCAATGCAGGCAGGCAATCAGATATGCCGCCGGCTTTGCCAGATAATCCCTCCTGCGGATATGCGTCTTTTCATGCGCAATAACAGCATCCATGTACGCCCTGTCCATCCCTGCCGGAAGATAAATACACGGCACAAAAATCCCAAGCACCATCGGTGTCTGTATCCCGTCCGTATCATAAACCGGAGGAAAGCAATGCATCTTAAGCATTCCATTTACATCACGAACATAATTATCGACGTTAACCCTATCCGCATCTGCATTTTTAACGCTGCACAGCACCCTTCTTTTCAGCTTCCAGTAAGATACAATGCCCCGTGCCGCAAAAAATAAAAATCCCGCCGCCCAGACTGCTGCAAAGACCTTGACAAACGGATACCCTCTCAGGTTCTGCGCTGCATCGGCTGCTTCTCCTTCTTTTATAAAATTTGGATTTAAAAATTGCCCTGTCTCCTGCTCTGATCCTGCTGGCACTGTTTCCTGCCTGCCGCCATCCTCAAAATGGGCATCCGGCAACCCCTTCTTCGCACTGCGTATATTATTGCCGGAAGCCGGAAGCATCTCATCGATCCATTCCCATTGTGTCCCATTCCGCCAAACCTTAGCCGTATTCCAAAACCCTCCCTGTACGGTTAGCTTCCACGGAAAAACCAGGAAGAAAAACAGAGCCGCCCACAGCAGCATCACATACTTTTTGGATATATGAAGCAGCTCAAACAGTTTTCTGGCAGCAAACACAACCCCAATCATCAATACTGCCTGCAAGCTCATGGTGGCGAGCTGTCGTACAAATCCCGTCATAAGCGCTCCTTTTCGATAATCTGCTTTAATTCTTCGATCTCTTCCCTGCTCAGCTTTTTCCTGGAGCAAAACGCAGCAACAAAACCCGGCAGCGAGCCTTGGAACTTTTCATCTACAAATTTTTCACTCTGCTTTGCCTGAAATTCATCGTAAGAAACGAGCGATGTCACCGTGCCCTTCTTATTTTGAAAAATGCCTTTGGCACAAAGCCGCTTTAAAACCGTATACGTCGTAGACTTTTTCCATCCAAGCTCCTGTTCGCTGAGCTTTGCAAGCTCTCCCGACGCAATCGGCTCCCGTTCCCAGATCAAAGATGCGAAACGCATCTCGATTTCTCCTAATCCATACTCCGACATGTGATCCCCCTTTCTGTTCTATAACTTGTAGACCCTTTTAGTCTACATGATGTAGAATTATTTGTCAAGAAGGTATGCACACAACTTACCATTTTTACAACTTTACATTCTGACTGAGCGTTGCCAGGATGCTAAGGGCTCCTTACATTCTGGAAAAGGAACGGGACGGAAGCCCCGCTCCTTCCAACGCCCCTCCCCTCAAAACTTAAATCCACCTTTCACAAAAATAAAAAAAGCACACATTACAGCTATCCGCCATAACATGCACTTTTTTCTGAATTATAATACTGCCTATCTCACACCAAACTGATAACTCGTTTTCGTCTTATAAGTATCGCCCGCCTTCAGCACTGGAGACTCAAAATTCGGTTCATTCACTGCATTCGGAAAATACTGTGTTTCCAGACAGAACCCTTGTCTCTTCTGATAAACGGCACCCTGTTTCCCATCCTGCTCCGTAATAAAGTTGCCAGAATAAAACTGTACCCCCGGCAGGTCTGTATACGCCTTCATCACAATACCCGTACTCGGCGCATATGCCTCGGCAAACAGCTCAAAAGCCCCTTTTTCGTCCTTGTCCAGTACAAAATTATGGTCAAAGCCTCCGCCATAGCCAACCTGGGTATCGTCAGCATCGATATCACACCCGATCGTCTTTGCTGTCGTAAAGTCCATCGGCGTTCCTGCGGTCGGCGCAATCTCTCCGGTCGGAATTGCCTTGGAATCGATCACCGGCGTAAAATGGGAAGCGCGCAGCATCAGCTCCTGATCCAAGACGCTGCCGGATGCGTGCCCGGCAAGATTAAAGTACGCATGGTTTGTCAGGTTTGCCACGGTATCTTTGTCCGCTGCTGCTTCGTAGTGGATTTCCAGCGTATCGTCCGGCGTCAGCACATACGTCACCTGCACGTCCATATTTCCAGGGAATCCCTGCTCCTTGTCAGCGCTTTTGCATGTGAGTGCTATCGCATTGTCTGTATATTCCTTTACCTTCCACACGATCGTATCCATGCCTTTGCTGCCGGAATGCAGGTTGTTTTCATTGTCATTGCGGTCTAACTGGTACGTAGTGCCGCCGATCGTGCACTGTGCATTTGCGATCCGGTTGCCGTTCCTTCCGATCACTGCGCCGAAATAACAGGTGTTGTTTTCATAGCCGGTCACATTGTCATAGCCAAGCAGTACGTCTGTCAGGCTGCCGTCCCTGTCCGGTACCAGGATCGAAACAAGCGCTGCGCCGTAATCGGTTACGCGCACCTGCCTGCCGCCCTTATTTTCCAGCGTATAGACGCTGACTGCTTCTCCCCTGCTGCTTGTGCCAAAAGATTCTTGATACATGATTCCATCTGCCTTTCTTGTCAATTCTGCCCATAATAAGCGTTTGCACCGTGCTTGCGGTAGAAATGCTTATTCTTAATGCTGTCAGGAGCCGGCTCTGCCTTTGGGTTAATCAGCTCTGTATTCAGCGCCATTTTTGCTACTTCTTCCAATACGACCGCATTGTATACCGCCTGGCCCGCATCCTTGCCCCAGGTAAACGGGCCGTGGTTTTTGCAGAGGATGCCCGGTGTATACATTGGGTTGATCCCGTTTTCTTCCAGCGTCTCGATAATGACAAGCCCGGTGTTTTTCTCGTATTCGCCGTCGATCTCTTCCGGCGTCAGGCTCCTTGCACAAGGAATCGAACCGAGAAAATAGTCCGCATGGGTCGTCCCGTACAGCGGAATGCTCCTGCCAGCCTGCGCCCAGGATGTTGCCGTTGTTGAATGGGTATGTACGACGCCGCCGATCTCAGGATATTTTTTGTACAGCTCCGCATGGGTTGCCGTATCGGAGGAAGGCTTATAGTTTCCTTCGATTTTGTTCATATCTAAGTCCATTACGACCATATCGTCCGGCGTCAGCTCATCGTATTCCACGCCGCTCGGCTTAATGACAAAATAGCCGCTCTCACGGTCAATACCGCTGACATTGCCCCATGTATAAGTAACGAGCCCGCGCTTTGGCAGCTCCATATTTGCTTCATATACTTGTTTTTTTAATTGTTCTAACATTTTTTGTCTCCTATGAGAAAACACAAGGCTGTCACATATGTAACAGCCTGTGTCAATCGTTCTACTATCCTGTTTCGTTCTCTTTGCAATGTGCCAGTTATGAATGAAACGCCTTTACTTTTTGATAAATGCCAGCCGCATCCAGGCCGTATTTTTCCAAAAGCTGTACCGCAGGGCCGGATTCGCCGAACGTATCTTCCACGCCGATGCGAAGCATCTTGGTCGGGCATTTTTCGCTCAGCACTTCCGCAACAGCTCCGCCAAGCCCGCCGATTACAGAATGCTCCTCGACCGTAACAATCGAGCCTGTTTCTTTTGCAGCCTGAATCAGCAGCTCTTCATCGATTGGCTTGATCGTATGGATGTTGATCACTCTTGCGTCAATGCCGTCTGCCGCGAGCTTTTCTGCTGCTTCCAGCGCAGCGGATACGCAAAGCCCGGTTGCTACGAGAGTAAGGTCTTTGCCGTCCCGCAGCGTCACGCCTTTGCCGATCTCAAATTTGTAATCCGCGCGATCGTTGATGACCGGGGCTGCAAGACGCCCGAATCTTAAGTAAACAGGGCCTTCGTGCTCATAAGCTGCCTTTACCGCCGCTTTCGCCTCTACATCGTCCGAAGGGTTGATCACTACCATGCCAGGAATGACGCGCATCAGGGCGATATCCTCGTTGCACTGGTGGCTTGCGCCATCCTCGCCGACCGAAATGCCGGCATGGGTTGCACCGATCTTTACATTCAAGTGCGGGTATCCTACCGAATTGCGCACCTGTTCAAACGCACGTCCAGCCGCGAACATCGCAAAGGAGCTTACAAACGGCACCTTGCCGGTTGCAGCGATGCCTGCCGCAATGCCTACCATATTGCATTCTGCAATACCGCAGTCTATATGTCTGTCAGGAAAAGCTTTTTTAAATGTACCTGTCTTTGTTGCTTCAGCCAAATCCGCATCTAATACTACGAGGTTGTCTACTTCCTTCCCGAGCTCTACCAAAGCGTTGCCGTAGCTCTCTCTCGTTGCAATCTTTTTTACTTCTGACATAATGCTTCACCTGCTTTCTTAAGATCTTCCATTGCAATTGCGTACTCCTCGTCGTTCGGAGCCTTGCCATGCCATCCAGCCTTGTTTTCCATAAAGGAAACACCCTTGCCTTTGACTGTTTTCATCACAATTACAGTCGGCTGCCCCTTGGTCGCCTTCGCTTCCTCAAAAGCAGCGCGAAGCTGTGCCATATCGTTTCCATCCGCTACATTGATCACATGGAAATTAAAAGCCTTGAACTTTTCATCGATTGGATATGGAGAGCATACGTCGTCGATTTTGCCGTCGATCTGCAAGCCGTTGTTGTCTACAATGACGCACAGGTTGTCCAGTTTGCGGTGCCCTGCAAACATAGATGCTTCCCATACCTGCCCTTCCTGGATCTCGCCGTCGCCAAGCAGCGTATAGACACGATAGCTGTCGTTGCTCAGCTTTGCAGAAAGCGCCATGCCCACTGCTACGGAAATTCCCTGTCCAAGAGAGCCGGAGGAAGCGTCTACGCCCGGTGTATGCTGGATACAAGGATGCCCCTGCAAGTGGGAGCCTACATGACGCAGCGAAGGCAGGTCATCCACCGGAAAATAGCCTCTGTTTGCCAGTACCGAATATAATCCCGGAGCCGTATGCCCCTTAGACAGTACAAAACGGTCACGGCCTGCTTTTTTCGGCTCCTTCGGGTCAATATTCATTTCCTCAAAATACAGATACGTAAATACATCAGCAGCAGACAAGGAACCGCCCGGATGCCCAGCTTTTGCACCGTGGACACCTGTTACAATCCCTTTTCTTACTTCCACTGCCATTTTCTGAAGTTCTAAATCAGTCATAGTAATATCCTTTCCCAGATCAGGCTCCGCCAGGAAGCATGTCCCTGGCAGAACCGTGAATGATTGTTTACGCCAGGACTTTGCATTTGCTGCAAAAACCCCTCTCCCGCACTATATGGTTCTGCTTATTTGGAACTGTCCTGAATGAATTTTTCAATGCCTGCATCCGTCAATGGATGTTTGGTCATGGATTCAATGACACTGTAAGGAACCGTTGCAATATGAGCGCCTGCAAGCGCGCAGTCAATAATATGGATCGGATTTCTGATCGAAGCCGCGATAATCTCTGTCTCAATATCATGAATCGCAAAAATCTCTGCAATCGTACGGATCAGGTCTACGCCAGGTACGGAAATATCATCTAAGCGTCCTAAGAACGGAGACACATAGGTAGCGCCTGCGCGTGCGGCAAGCAGTGCCTGGTTTGCATTAAAGATCAGCGTTACGTTTGTCTTGATGCCTTCTTTGGACAACTGTTTGACAGCCTTTAAGCCTTCTACGGTCATCGGAATCTTTACTACCATATTTGGATGGATCTTTGCGATTTCACGCCCTTCCGCGATCATGCCTTCCGCATCCTGTGTCGTAGCCTTTACTTCACCGCTGATAGCGCCGTCTACGATATCCGTAATTTCTTTAATCACATCTGCAAAATCTCTGCCTGATTTTGCAATTAAAGACGGATTTGTCGTTACGCCGCAGATAACGCCCATGTCATTTGCTTTTTTGATTTCCTCAACGATCGCTGTGTCTACGAAAAATTTCATAATTTGGTTCTCCTTCCATGTTTGGGTATACCCCATTCCCTTGTTTTATATCATTTGATTTATCAGCAAGCGGTCTCCCGCTTAACCTTCCTGTTGTTTTATTTGCCGTATACAACGCTTCCCAGCATTAAGTCTCTCTTTAACTGCGGAATCGTTACGCCGTCTGTGATATATACCGGCTCAATGCCCATCATCGACGCCCAGTCTCCGATCTGCTCAGATGTTAAGTCATACGTAAACGCCGTATGGTGCGCGCCTCCGGCAAGAATCCATGCTTCCAGCCCTGTATAAAAATCTGGCTTCGGTACCCAGAAGTTCGAGCCTACCGGAAGATGCGGCATCGGCTTTTCTACCTTTTTGCATTCCACATCGTTAATCAGCAGGCGGAACCTGTCGCCTAAGTCAACCAGCGATGCTGCCACGCCAGGCCCTTCCTTGGAAGTAAATACAAGGCGTGCCGGGTCCTCGCGGTCTCCCATGGACAGCGGCTGGCACTTGATGCTTACCTTGCCGTCCGCGATCGACGGGCATACCTCCAGCATATGCGACTGCAAAATGCCTTCCTTGCCAGGCACCAGGTTGTATGTATAGTCCTCCATCATAGAAGTGCCTTTTGCATCCTTCATGCCTGCTGTCATAATCTTCATAATACGAACCATCGCAGCCACTTTCCAGTCGCCTTCCGCGCCGAATCCGTATCCCTTCTGCATCAGCCTTTGGATCGCAAGCCCCGGAAGCTGCTTTAACGAGCCAAGGTCGCCAAAATGCGTTACAATCGCCTGATAATTTTTCTCTTCCAGGAAGCGCTCAAAGCCAATCTCGATCTGCGCCTGTACAGCGACATGCTTTTTAAACTCTTCTGGATCTCTGCCCTCCAGCAAGATCTCATACGTATCATAATACTCATCCACCAGCGCATTGGTATCGGACTCCGATACGGCTGCAACCGCTTGTGCGATCTCGTTGACCGGATAAGCGTCCACTTCCCAGCCAAACTTAAGCTGCGCCTCTACCTTGTCGCCTTCGGTAACGGCTACGTTTCTCATATTATCCGCAACTCTCATCACACGCACATGGCTGCTTTCGATCACGCCCAACGCTACGCGCATCCAGGAAGCGATTCTTCCGATCACCTTTTCATCCTTCCAAAAGCCCGCAATGATCTTGCGCTCAATGCCCATACGCGTCACCATATGGCCGTACTCCCTGTCGCCGTGCGCCGCCTGGTTCTCGTTCATAAAATCCATATCGATCGTATCATATGGGATTTCCTGATTGTACTGTGTATGCAGGTGGCATAACGGCTTTCTCAGCTCCTTTAATCCGAGAATCCATGACTTTGCCGGAGAGAATGTGTGCATCCATGTAATCACGCCCGCGCATTCGTCATCGGTATTCGCTTCATTAAAGGTCTTTCTGATCAGCTCGTTGGTTATCAATGTTGGTTTCCATACTACTTCAAACGGCAGAATGCCAGACTTGTTCATAAAGTCTACCATTTCCTTTGAGTGGGCTGCCACATGGCTTAAGCACTCATCCCCGTACAGATCCTGCGAACCAGTACAAAACCAAAACTTGTAATTTCTTGTCTGCATAGCAACATCCTCCTGTAATACATGATAAATTTTGTTTGTGCGGGATTTCCATATATCGAATGAAATCCCAGTTTTTCCTACTACTAATTTACCACTAAACAGGGTGTCTTGACAAGGTGTTTTTTTCAAATTTAACAAAAATATTTTAAATTAATCTAAAATTATGTGAAGATGGACAATATGGAACATTTTTATTATACTCTCAAAACTGTGTGAAATCAATTAGAATTTTTTGTGGAAAAGACACTGGAAATGAAATGGATTTATCATGCTATTTGTGATAAGATAGCAGTGCATAACCAACATCAAATAAGCAGATATGGAGGCAGCCCGCTATGAAAATTCGCGATACGAAAAAATCCTATTTTATCCTATTTCTGACAGGCATAATGATCGGCGTTCTCTGCCGTCTTACAGATTTTCTGCCCTACGAAGAAAGCTTGTGGAGCTTCCCGTCCATCGCCACCCTTTTTGGTTTTTGGATTGCAAGTGTAGGTATCATTACCTGCCTGAGCTCATCAAATATAGGTGCGTTTATGAACTCCTTTCTCTATATGTTTGGCATGACCATTAGTTTTTATGGATTGAAATATATACTGGGCTTTTATATTCCCAGATTTTCAAACGATGGGCAGTTCCAGACGGACTTATTTATCGTATATTCTATATTGTCGGCTGCATGTGGCATCGGCAGCTTTATTTTGTATTTTTGGAACAGGCAAAATGCGTTCCAATCCTTTTTATATGCCCTGCCTGCAAGCGGTATGCTGGCTGAGGCTGCTGCCTGCCTGTTTGTATTGTGCAACAGGCATATGCTGCTGGCGCAGGCAGTCTTTGATCTTGCCTTTGGATTCTTGTTTGGTATTGGGCTGTATAAAAAAGCGCGTCACAAAATCCTTTATATTGGAACGGTGATCCTTGTGGGTGTGTCTGTGTTCCTATTAATATATCAGCCATTTTTGCTGACTGTTTAAAACAGGTTGCATAACAGGCTGCCAACATATCCTTGCAGCCTGCAACAAAAACCACGCCGGGTTAATAAAACTGTAATTATAGAATTAAGACGTGGTGGAAAAGATCATTTTTATTGTCTAAACCCAACGAGCAGTTCACTTGTCAATCTCCAAATAATACACGTTTTCTTTCTATCATTTCCCCGATTCTCTCCATATATTGAGAAACATCCTTCACATTCTCGCACCGTTCAATGTGCCCGTTAGGATCACCCGATTAAGGTAATTTTCAGTACCATTCAGACGAAATTTGATGTACTTTTGATGTACTTCCACCAAATTTGTTGTAATCTTCCTATCCGCAATAAATATGAATGCCTTAAAGGATTCTTCCATATTTATTATTGAGAAAACAAAACCATCTTTTCTGCCAATGCCTCCATTGAAGCCTTTTTCTTAGCTTCCGAAACCTCGGCATAGATATTTATAGTAGTTGCAATATCAACGTGGCCCATCACCGACTGGATTACCTTCAGATTACTCTCGTTCTCACAAAACCCTGCGCAAAATGTATGGCGCAGGCTATGGCAAGTAAAATGAGGCAAAATTCCGCCTTTATCCCATACTTTCACTTTATATACCGGGTTTGCAGGGTCAAAGTCCTTCGGCTGGTAGACCGTAAGGGAATAATCCGCCCCGCACATTGAGCCGATTGCCTTTCCGTCCTTCTCATTTGAAATATGTAGCTCAAATGTGCCGCCGGATGCCTGTGTTGCCGGAACCATACTGCACATCTAGTCAGCATAATTCCTTCTTGCCCTTCTCGTTTCATACCCTGTTACCGGGTATCCTGCTCCTATTCCATTTACATTCATTTTCTTAAGCTCCTCCATTATTATTGTCATAGCGGTTCCTCTGTCGTTCAGAGCCTCTCCTGCTCCCTCGTACATTCCTTTTTAGATGATGCCTTTCCCGTCTTTTGAATGCCCGCATGATGGCTTCTTATTATTCCTGTTATATCCATTTCAAAACCCCCTGTTCGGTTGGGAACCGGGGATACCTGCCCTTTGGCTTATTGGGGATATACAGCCGTGGAGCAGGCCGTTTTCAATCAAGATTTGCTTTTACAAAAAGTAAGGATATCATTGATCCACTTTCCATACCGCAGATACCCGTCCCAATTTCCAAGCGTTTTCATGTCATTCATAAGTTCATGCGCCATTACCATATAATCCGCTTTTTCGTGGTAGGAAGTGCCATCCATCTTATCCTTCAATATTGACATGGTCATAAAATTGCTGTCCGACTTATTTCCGGTATGCGCATTTAACGCAAGCATCTCCGTATAAGAGCAGCTATTCGGATTTACCTTGCTCACATCCACTGTCTGCTCGTATTCATTTCCGTTTTTGTCATTGCCTTTCACAAGGTAAACCGGATTGTCCTCTGAAAAATCATCCGCTCGGTATACGTTTGCACTTTCTCCCGTCTTTACATGATGTATAGAAAATACCGCGTCAGGGTCGATATGTACCACGTTTCCTGTTGATTTTACATTCGCCCCGAATTCGCCCTTCGTACTGCTTTCTGCTTTCCTTGCTCCCTGCCATGCCAGATATCCTGTTGTTCCTATTCCGTTAATATTCATTTTTTCAAATTCTCCAATATTTTTTATTATTGCAGCCCATCTGTCGTTCAGCCACATCCGCTCCCTTGCAATAAGTTCGAGCAGATTATCTGCCTTATTCGGCAATCCTCCGATCTTCCCGTCAGGCGTCAAAATTTTTATTTTATTAAAGAAACATTAGCTTATTCATTGGATTTTCTTAACATTTCTTCCATCGCTTTCACATATTCATCAAAAGTCATAACCACAGAAGATCCCACAAAACTATAAAGAATATTTACTGCATTTGGGAAAGCATTTGCTAATGCCTCCCGTAAAGTTGGGCCATTCTTCTCTGCCGCTTTCACTCTATCATCAATTTCTTTTTGTATTTCTTCTGCCGTCCTGACTGTTGCAAAACTGCAAGAGCCTTTCACCCCATTTCGTTCCATTGTATTTTGGCTCATAATACTGCGGCCAAAATACACCGGCACGGATGTATAGTCATTAAGGCTTGGCTGCCACTTGTCCATCGAAAGGTAAGCGTCCCTATTCCCGGAACTTTTATATTCCTCCATAACCTCCTTTATCGCCGTACTGTAGTCTGCCTTATCTAAATAAGTTTCCGCCCCTGTCTTTTCAAACAGGATATCTGCCCTCTGCTTATCCCCTAAAGATGTATTTCCCGTTTCCTGATTAAGCATCATAAGTTCAGCATAGCTGCAATTTCTGGAATCTATAATCCATGCATGGTGCTTCCTTTCAAATGCTTCCCCCTCTGCGGTTCTTCTGTCGTTCAGAGCCGCCTCTGCTCTCTCATGATAAATCCGAGCGGTTCATTACCTCCATACAGACATACTGCTTCCAGCTCTTTTGTCTTCTGCTCATTGCCCGCCGCCATTTTCAACTGCTGTTCAAGCTGTTTCTTTTCCTCTTTTAGCTTTTCGATTTCTTTTTTAACCTTATTCATATTGCCTATCGTAACCTTCACCCTGTCGTTATCAGGCGCCCCTTCCAGCCTTGCGCCCTTGGGCTGTTCGCTTTCGGCTTCTTCTGCCTTTTTGACGGTATCGAAGATAATTTTCGGGTTTCCGTTTTCATCCTGCCCCATGTGGTACAAACCACTTGGTTTCTTCCCGGACTTTTCACTGGTGCAACCGTATATGTATACCTGCTTGTATCCATTGTATGGTTAGCGAGAGTCTCTGCTATACTTTGTTTTTTATAAGCTATCTCCATCTGCTGTTTCCATTCCTCTGCCGCTTCTTGGCTCCGCTCTATACTCTCTTTCCTCTGTGCCGCCTCTTTCTCACGTTTTGCTTTATTGATTTCATTAACCTCCCTTACCCGCTCTGGTGAATCGCTACAGCCACTGATATACGTTACACTTCCATCCTCATGGACTACCACTCCGCCCGGTTCATAGGCCGCTTTTTCCGGGTCATTCGCCATCTGCTCCAGAATGTTCGGGGCAATCACAACATCACTGCCGCTCATGCTCTTTCCCGCCCTATCAAGGCTTTTCTGGTCTTTCCCGATACTCTGGATTCTCACATTGCCATACTTTGACCGTAGATATTCTGTATAAGCATCTTAAGGTATGTCGGACAATTCTGCTCCATCAATACCAGACCATCTTCTTTTATATGGATATTGATAATTCCAGCTCCCGTTTCAATGGTGCAGTCTGCTTTATCCAGCATATTTAACAGTTTAAGAATAGAAAATGTTGCTATTGTAGCATGACCGCACATAGGGACTTCTTCTGTTGGTGTAAAATATTGCAGCTTAAAATCTGCCTTGTCGGAATCTGAAACAAAAGCTGTTTCAGAATATCCTAATCTCTTAGCTATCTCCATCTTTTGGTGATGCGCAAAATCTGACCGGCTCAAAACTACGCCGGCCCTATTTCCGCCTTCACCGTTCTTGCTGAAAGCACTTGTCACATAAACATCAACTATTTTCTTTTTATGTATCCACATCACATCGACAGCTTTACCTTCTTTCCCTGCTCCCCAATTCCCCAATCTGCCGGAAAACCGGGTATGCCCGCCCTGCCTTGTTCGGCTGTGGCTTATTGGGGATATGCGTCTATGGAATTTTATTTCTTATTCAAACTTACCTACGATGCTTCCTTTTTGGATGATATGATTTTCAGCCTTTTTCAGAAAACTTCTTTTCATAGAGTTAGCACTCATATTTATTTTACAGTCTAAGGAATATATGGTAAAACGATAAGTATGTTTTTTCCCTTTCGGCGGCTTCGGTCCCGCATAACGGTGCAAGCCATATCCTATCCCCTGGCGGGCATTCCCCAAAATTGGCACAGCCTTGCCAGCAGGAATATTTTTCTTTATTCTGTCAGCGGCAGGAATGTTCCAGATAACCCAATGCGTAAAGTCCTTAATCGGGTGTGATAAATCTTCCAATGTAACAGCGAGAGTTTCCGCATTTGGTGATAGGTTCTTAATTATAAATTCCGGCGATATGTCCTGTCCCCGCCCTGTATATTCGATTGGGAATTTCCCTCCATTATCCATACCGACACATTCAAATTCCAAAACAGTATTATTCATAATTCCTCC
>CAMUPC010000020.1 GCA_947090545.1 uncultured Eubacterium sp.
TTCTGGAACGGACGCAGCCAGGGCGTGCCAATCCCCTCTCCCAGCGTCCCTCCACAAAAACACCGGGCAAAGAAAGCACCACATACTTCCGCTTCCTCTACCCGGTATCACTCACAATACAGCAATCCGATAATCTGCCTCAAAGCTTTGCCCTGGCTGCAAGCACTGTCCCCACTCCCGCTGCTGCCACGTTCCCGCAAAATCATGCGCATCACATCTGCCATACCACGGTTCGATACAGACAAACGGCGCATTCTTCCCCGGCGGCGACCAGACCCCAAACAGCGGCGCGTCAAAGCTTACCGTCAGATAGTGTGTCCCATCCGGCTTTACCAGTGCTACCTGATGTGCCTGATGGTGCTCTACAACAAGCGCATCCTGGTCAAACAGATGCTCTGTCACCCGCAGGCATCCGTCCTCTAGCGGATAGACAGTCTGCCCTGCGGTTATCAGCCCATTTTCAATAACGCTTGCCGTTAACTGCTCTTTGGCATCGAACCAAAGCTGATAATCCTGCTGCTGTTCTCCTTTTACAAGCGGGCAGCAAAATGCCGGATGCCCGCCGATTGAAAAATACATCTCCTGATCCGCAGGATTTGTAACCTTCCATTTTACTATGACCGTATTTTGTTGCAGCTCGTAGCCCAGCTCCAGCAAAAACGCATAGGGATATTTTTCCAGTGTCTGCGCATCTGACTCCAGGCGGAACCAAAGATTTGCACCGCCTGCCTCATCCGTATTTTTCTCTCCCAGATGCTGAAATTCCATATCCCTGGCAAACCCATGCTGGCTCATCGGATACCGTTTTCCATCCAGGAGATAACTGCCGTCCCGAAGGCTTCCTACAATTGGAAACAAGACGGGAGACGTCCGCTTCCAATAAGCCGGATCACCTTCCCACATATATTCTGTCCCTGTATCCTTTTTCTTTAAGGACTTCAGCTCAGCTCCCATACTGTCCACCTGTATGGCGATCTGCTCGTTGCTGATCTGATATAATGCCATAGCACACCTCACTTCCCCACTGCCATACGGCTGGCAGCGCATTCCATTTTTTATTAAAAGTATACAAAATGCTACAGGAAGTGTCAACTGCCAGAAACAAATCTTTCCCGCTAACCTCTACACTTCTTCTATTGTAATTTTTACATCCATGCCCGCAATTTGTTTCGTTGCGGACAGCTTTGTAAGCTCGTCATTTTCGGCTGTAAGCTCTTCTGTAAGCGACTTCCCGTCTGCCCCTACGGTAAGCATCAGCTTTTTGCCTGAAAGCACTGCTTTGTACGTGCCGGTAAACTCTTCCTGTACCATTGTTGCCTGGTTCATCTGTTTGCCTGTCGCTGTTCCGTCGCTGCCAAACGTAATCTGGATTACATCGATATTGCCGATTGGTGTTGCAGCCGTTCCCTTATACGTTTTCCCAGCCAACAGTGCAGAGACGTCTTTTCCCTCTGTAGCTGCGTCGGTATTTGTGTCTGTTCCTGTAGCCGGATCGGTGTTTGTATCCGCATCTTCCGCAGCCTTTACAGTGATGTTGCATTTCAGCGTCTTTTTGCTTACTACAGCCTTAATCGTCGCCTTTCCTTCTGCTTTTGCTGTTACAACGCCTTTTGCATTTACTGCCGCGACCGCTTTTTTCGTCGTCGACCATTTGACTTGGGTACCTTTTTTTACATTTTTTACTTTTAGTGTCAGCTTTTTGCCGACTGTCATCTCTGCCTGTGTTTTGTTAAGCTTTGGGGAAGCGCCCTGTGCTGTAACTGGCGCTGCTGTCAGTGCTGTCACAAGCATTGCGGCAGACAGGCATCCGCATGTTATTTTTCTAAATCCCTTCATTTTTACATTCCTCCACATTCCTCTGGCATATTTGCCGTTTTTGAAACAGTTTTATCATAACACAATCAGAAGGAAAATGTTACCATACAATTTCACAAAAATATACATCTATGCGGACAGCCTTTTTTATTTGTAGCAGCGCCGCAACAGATCGGTCGAATTGTTGTCATCTATTTCCGAAAAATATATCATAACACAACTATATAGACATTATTATAAAATTTGTTATAATCAAACCAATAAAAATGAACCAAAAGAAAGAGTCGTTACTTTCGTTATCATACAATTACACAGCAATCAAGTATCTGGAGGCAAAAAAATTGAAACTGGTAATAAATAATTTAAGTAAAAGCTACGGATTAAACCATGTACTTCATGACATAAATTTTGAGTTTCAATCAGGTAGAATATACGGATTAATTGGAAAAAACGGCGTCGGTAAAACAACATTTTTTAATTGTTTAAACGGTATTACACGAAGAAGCAGCGGAAATGTTATATTGATCACAGATGATCATCATGAGCAGCCTTTATCACAAAGTAATGTCGGCTTTATAGAATCTACACCCGTCCTTCCTGAATTTTTGACTGGAAGAGAATTTATTCAATTTTTAATAGATATTCAGGAAGATCAAGAAGATTTATTGATCGATGATCTGTTTGAAATTGTAGATTTAAACAAACAAGATCAGGAAAAATTAATCAAAACATATTCACATGGCATGAAAAATAAAATACAGATTCTTACACTTTTCATCTGCAATGCCCCAGTACTGTTTTTAGATGAACCTCTAACCTCTCTTGATGTCGTCGTGGCATCCGACATAAAAAAAATAATTTTAAAAATGAAAAAAGATCATATCATTATTTTTTCGACACATATCCTACAGTTAGCGACTGATTTATGTGATGAATTAGTTGTACTTAATGATAAAAAATTGACGTTGTTAGACCATAAGATGCTGCATGACAAGAATTTCGAGCAAGAAATCATTAAATTATTAAAGGATGAATAAAATGTTGAAATATATAAAAGCTGTCTTTGAATTAAAAACAATCATAAAATGTAATATGCTTATCTATTACCTGGAAAAACTGCCTTTATTCGGAATATATATTTCTCATTTTATGTTTAAGCATACAGAATTGAAAAAAGTTGCGGCTATAATAGCATCTGTTTTCTCAATTGCCGCGTTAGTAATCATAAAATCTTTGTGTATACTGATTTTTGGATTAGAGGGCGTCCAATACCTGGCGGGAAAATTAGGATTAAGTATCGATTTCTTTGACATCTACTATTTCCAGTCCGTATTCTTCCTGTTTTGCGTGTTAGGGGCATTTCAAGAGAGCAGAACTTTTTTAGTAACAAAAATAAAGTATCTATGTTTGGTTCATATAAAAATGCCTGTAAAAGAGGGAATCCTCGCTTTTTTAATAAATGAATATTTCACACAGTTTATTTCAATAGGATTTACATTTTATTTTTTTAGCATATTACTCCATAATAAAATGTATTTTTATATATTATTAACCGCATATATATCCATGCAATTATTGAGTGAGTGCGTGCATTTAGCTTTTTTTAAACAAACAGGAATACCATTAGAAAAAAAGAAAGCATTTAGTCTATGCCTGTTTGCTGTTTCATTAACAGGCGCATATGGACCGCTTGTGCTTTCAAAGAACCTTTTAATTGAACATTTCCTGACGCACAAATTTTTAATATTCGTATATAGCATCATCGGAATACTCAGTGTATATTATATATTTTTCTTTTTCGATGCGTATAATGACCAATTGCTCCGTATTTTTAAAAAAGAAGATCTTGCAGAAGAACTTGCAAGAAAAAAACAAGAGTCTATCAATCATACGGACATAGAGATTGCGTTGATCAGTACACAAAGAATCAAAAAACTGCAAGGCTATCAATTCGTCAATGCCTTGTTCATTTTAAGAAGTAAAAAGCATTTTTTTAAATACTTAAAGAGAAGATTGATTTTTGTAGCAGCAGTTTTTATATTTGCATTCGTTCGTTTCTTTGACCATCCTTCGGAAACGAAACATATATTAACCAATATTTATTCATTTGTACCGCTATTACCTGTCGTAATCGCTTTATATGCGTATGGAGAAGGTTTTTGTAAGTTTTATTATAACAACTTTGATAGCAAATTACTGATCTATCGTTTTTATAGAACCCGAAAATCAATATTGCAGAATTTTTTTATCAAATTACGAACAATGGTGAAATATAATCTCCTACTTGGCGCCGTTAGTGCAATTCTTCTTTCAGCACTACTTTGTGCAGCAAAGATAGAAATATGGAATCTCTCTTTTTTATTACTGGAAATTACCATATTAGTTTTACATGTTGTATTTGGGATACAGCATTTATCGGTTTATTACTTACTTCAGCCTTATATAAAGGAAAGTACGATGCAAAATCCAATCCTGTTTATGATGCAGATACCTATGCTACTTTTAACATATGTTTTTACCATTCTAAGTTTACCTGCCGTCATAACAATGTCAATCTTTCTTTTTGGCAGCATTCTATACGCATTCCTATTAATCGTTATCGTTTGCATCAAAAGTCCTGCAACATTTACACTAAAATAGCCTGGTACTTAAATGTTTGAATCAAAAAAGTGGCGTAATCCGAAATTGGACTGCACCACTTCTTTCCTATAAAAGCTGCCCCATTGCTATATCGTTTCGGTCTGTTTCCTACATCTCTTCTTCGTCCTTATATTTTTCTTTCAGCCTGCGATTCATCTGGTCGGCACGATGTTTATCCAGGATATAATATATCGTTATTACAAAGGCATATACAACAGCTACCGATACTGCCATATCAATGATCCCAAACAGGTCAAACTCAATCCACCCGAAGCGAACCCCGCACACGAGCATCGTTCCTGTCAGGCACCCAAAATGCATGAAAAACCAAAGCAGCATACTGCTCTTTTTTAGCGGCTCCACCATAAAAAAGACAGCGGTTACCGCTGCGGTCAGCATCGCAGACAGCAGGATATTAACCAAAATATCTTTAGGAAGCTCCTCCCTGGCAGAAAACAGTGCAAAGTTAACTGCACAAATAATTAAAATCCCTGCCGCGATAAATACAAACCACTCGATAAACCATTCAGCAAATATTTTTACTTTCTTTATGATTTTATCCATAACATCCCCCTATATGCCCAGCTTTTTCTTCATCATAGCCACATACTGCCTGGATATCACGAGCTTTTCTCCATTTTTTAATTCAGCTTCAAACCGTCCGTGAAACAGCGGAGCCAAATGCGCGATCTTCGGCAGATGCACAATCGTTGACTTTGAAATCCGAATAAAATCCAGCACTTCATAATCGTTTTCCAGCTCATACAGCTTTTTATGCACCTCATAGACCTCTGTCCTGCCATACGCAAACACCTTATTGTCTACAGATTCAAAGTAATAGATCTCTTTGAGCGGCATCATAAAGATCCCCTGCCCGGAAAATACAGCAAGCTTCTCCCTGCCCATCTTAAGCTTGTAAATAAGCCGTAATAGCTCTTCATCCAGTGCCGCGCAGCGGATGATAATTTCGTCCTCTTCCCCCTGTCCAGGTGTTTCTATCGTGATCTTCATAGCTCTCCTATCGTTACGTTCCCATCCGCGGTGTTCCCATCTACCTGTCCGTCCTCTTTCCATAGGTTACGGCGCACACTCCAATCATAAGCAAAACGGCGCCAAAAATCAAGAGCAGTGCCAAATCCATTCCTGCCGTTACTTCCCGATCAAAAACAAACAAATCAATGCCCATTATTTCCCGGTAAGCATTCACCGTCTCCTCCGGGATCTTCTCAAACAGCGTATCCATGACAGGTTTTGTCATAACGTCCCGAAACATCGCTGTCCCATAGATGATCGGCGTACATTTCATAAAATTGCCAACTCCCTCAGAAAGCTGTCCAATCGGCAGGTAAATGCCGCCTAAAAATCCTGTCAGCGTACCAACGACCGTTCCAAGCCCGCTCCATGCTCCTTCGGATTTTATCAGTACAGCCGCAGTATACATAAACGCCGCATATGTAAATGAATTTGCCGCAATCATACCCACTAATTGCAGATGCTCCTCTGCCGAAAACCATTGCATATCCAATGCCGCCGCGCCATATCCCTCTGTCAGGACCAGAGTCAGCAGGCAAAGCAGCACCGAAGCTGCCCATGCAGCAAGCACATACGATGACGCTATCGTAAGCCGGCTTACCGGAGCCGTATAAATGGCATTCAGCCTGCCGCTCACCCGGTCCTTGATCATCGACGCCAGAACCGCCAGCGTAACAGTCACCGCATTGATCGATAAGATCCCGGCGCACGTCCACTGATAAATAAGCCGCTCCGCATTTTTTTCGTCCAAAGCAGCATCTCGCGCTGGAAACCTCTGAAGCAGGCTCGTTACCTGTTCCGTCTGTAAATCTCCCAAAAACAATACCATCAGCCCTATCACAATCAACATCGACAGCAGCGAAAAAAATACAGCGCTTTTGTCCCGCAAATACAGCTTAAGGTTTCGTCCTGTAAACATTTTTAACTGCTCAAACATGATGGCCCTCCTCTCTGTGTGCCCCGGAAGCACTTACCGCATGTAAAAACACATCGTCCATATTTCCCTGTATGACCTCGAACCCGTCCAGCCGGTCCTGAACCGCTTCCAACACCGGCATTGCCTCTTTGGTAGACCGGATACCGATCTCGATTCCGCCATTAGAAAGCCGGGCAAGCTTCTTTTTCGGCTCTAACCGCCCTATCATCTCCTGCTTCACGGTATCGCCCGCATCATGAAAATATAATCGCAGTTTATCTTCTGCATATTTTTCTTTTAATTCATAAGCCGTACCAGATGTAATGATCTTTCCATGATCCAGAATCACGATTTTGTCAGCCGCTGCTGCTTCCTCCATATAGTGAGTTGTTAAAAATACTGTTATTTTTTCTTTTTTCTGCAAATCTGCAACTGCTGCCCATACATCCTGACGGGTTGCCGGGTCTAAGCCGGTTGTCGGCTCATCCAAAAACAGGATCTGGGGTGTATGCATCAGTGCCGCGGCAATTTCGCATTTTCTTTTCTGTCCTCCAGAAAGCGTTTGATACTTCTTTTTTAAGATTGTTTCCAGATTTAATATTTTGCTCAATCGCTTTAATTGTGCGATTGCTTCGCTTTTGGATGTTCCATGCAGCACTCCGGCGCATAACAGGTTTTCCTTTACGGACAATAGCCCATCCAGGCAATTCTGCTGATAGACAATGCCGATGCTTCTGCGGATCTGATGATCCTGCTTTCCGATGGTGAAGCCGCAGAGCTCGGCGGTTCCGCTGTCTGGGGAAAGCAGTGTTGACAGCATGTGGATGGTTGTGGATTTTCCTGCGCCGTTTACGCCTAAAAATCCGAGCATGGTTCCTTTTTCTGCTTCAAATGAGATGTGGTCTACTGCGTAGAAATTTCCGTATTTTTTTGTAAGGTTTTGTACCTTTATTATGTTCATGTGGTGCATTCTCCTTTTTGTTTTATTGGGGTTACTGTGTGCTGCGTTTTGGGGGATGGGACGCTGGGAGAGGAGATTGGCACGTCCTGGCGGCGTCCATTCCAGAAGATTAAGAAGCCCTAGGCGTCCTGCGGCGACGTTGTGGCTGTGTCCGGGCGCGGCACCTAGTTCGCCCTGGCGTTCCGCCAGCAGCTAAAGGTGCCGCTTGGCTTCGCCCCTGGGTTACTGGGCAGGATGCCAAGGGCTTCTAAATCTTCTTCCAAAGCCGCCGCCAGGACGTGCCAATCTCTTCTCCCGGCTGGTTATCGCAAATAGCGGTTACTAATCTTCGCTTCTTCGCTTTTGCCCTCCTTCTGGTGTGCTTTCATTTGCTTTTACCACTGCTTTTACCACTTGAATACCTACACAGTATATTTACACTACCGACACAATGCAAGTATATCCGGCTAAGCTGCAAAATACCGGCAGTAAGATGCTCTCGCACCCTTTTTTCTAAGCAGGTTTACTTTTCAAAGATACTGTTATGTTGCTGTTTGGATTGTTTTGCGTTTGGATAAAATGCTTGTTGATGAAATCTTATTGATGAAATACTTGACAAGCAAAATAATAACCATTATAATGAACGCAGTTCAGTTTGCGAGGAGATGATTATTTTGAATACGGTTGTTACTTCTAAAGAAGCGATTTTGAGTGTTTGCAGGGAACTGATTATTACGCAGGGGTGGGAAGCTATTAATATTAGATCGGTTGCGGCGGCGTGTGATGTTTCTGTTGGCTCTATTTATAATTACTTCCATTCTAAATTTGATTTAATTGCGGCAACTGTGGAAAGTGTATGGTGCGATATTTTTCACGTTCCTGAAAATAAGAGGGATTTTGGCAGCTTTCTTAGTTGTGTTGAATGGGTCTTTGAGAGTATGAAAAAAGGTGATGAAAAATATCCTGGGTTTTTCACATTGCATTCGATGAATTTTATGGGAAAAGAAAAATTAAGTGGGCAGCAACTTATGGCACAGTCATGGGAACATATGCAAAAAAATCTCTATATGGTTCTTTTGAGTGATAAAAATATCCGTTCTGGGGCTTTTGATGAAATCTTTACTCCAGAGGAGTTTGTGGAAATTATATTTTCCCTTATTATTTCTTCCTTGCTGCGGCGCAGCTATGATTGCAGCGCCCTATTGGTTATGATTCGCAGGGTAATTTATTGAGACTTTAGAAAATGAAGCAGCAGAAAGGTAGGTAGATTTTATGCAGGCTATCGTTGAAACATTATTTGACACTGTGTATTTGGTTTCCGTGATTCTTATTGGCATTACTATGATCGTAAAGTGCGGTGGAAACAGGCAGTATCGTTTATTTGGCATTATGGCTGTTGTACTTGGCGCAGGGGATTCTTTTCATTTAGTGCCGCGGGCATTTGCTCTATGCACGACGGGACTGGACAATTTCACGATTGCCCTGGGAATGGGCAAGTTTATAACATCGATTACTATGACCATTTTTTATATTCTTCTTTATTATGTTTGGCGAATAAGATACAGTATCAGAGGGCAGCACGGAACGACTGCCGCCGTTTATCTGCTCTCTGTATCGCGTATCATCATTAGCCTGTTTCCGCAAAACCAATGGCTGAGCGCAGCGTCCCCTCTTTCTTGGGGAATCTACCGCAACATTCCTTTTGCGCTGTTAGGCTTGCTCATCATCGTTTTATTTTATAAGAGCGCAAAAGAACAAAACGATACTGCGTTTCGATATATGTGGCTGACAATCGTACTTAGTTTTGGGTTCTATATCCCTGTTGTGCTTTGGGCTGATGCGTTTCCTATGATTGGTATGCTCATGATTCCTAAAACTTGTGCCTATGTGTGGACTGTTTTCATTGGTTATTTTGCAATGATTCACGAAAAATAAACTAGAAAGGATGCAGCTTATGATTTTCTGCGTAGAAGATGACAATTCGATTCGTGATTTAATGCTCTATACACTCCGCAGCGCCGGATTCCAAGCCGAAGGATTTGCCGACGGCAGCAGCTTCTTTGCCGCACTGCCAAAACAGCAGGTGCAGCTTATTCTTCTGGACCTTATGCTGCCGGGCTGTGACGGGATCTCGATTTTAAAAAAATTAAAAGCAAACGAAACAACCTCTGATATCCCCGTGGTGATAGCATCTGCAAAAGGAACTGAGTATGACAAAGTCATCGGGCTGGATCTTGGTGCGGACGATTATCTCGCAAAGCCTTTTGGCATGATGGAAATGCTTTCGCGCGTAAAAGCCGTCCTGCGGCGTACGGCTCCAAAATCTGGCGGCGGGCTGCTTCGCATTGGCTGCTTGGAGCTGAATGCCGATGCGCATACAGTCTCCATAAATGAAACGGGCGGGTATCATCCGCAAGCGGTGCAAAATAACCAAAATTCAGGAAAAAACGAAAAAATTGAACTGACATTAAAAGAATTTGAGCTGCTTCGCCTGTTTATGGGCCATCCTGGTATCGTCTTTACACGCGACGTGCTGCTTGCCAAAATCTGGGACTCGGATTATCTGGGCGGTACGAGGACGGTGGATGTCCATGTCGGAAACCTTCGGACGAAGCTTGGGGATTACGGCAGCCTGATTAAGACCGTGCGCGGCGTTGGATACAAAATGGAGGATATGCCATGACCAAAAAAATCTTTCGCTCCACCTGCCTTGTGGCGCTGCTTGTATTTTTTTCTTCGCTTGTACTCATTATGGGCGTTTTGTATGACTATTTTTCCGATGTACTGCTGCATCAGCTAAAAATGCAGACAAGCCTGGTCTCTCAGGGCGTCTCAACAGAAGGCATCCGTTATTTTGACGGGCTGGACGAAGAGCATTACCGGATTACCTGGATGGACGCTTCCGGCAGAATCCTATACGACAGCCAGTCAGATTCTGCTTCT
The DNA here is from genome assembly GCA_947090545.1 of uncultured Eubacterium sp. Lineage (GTDB taxonomy): Bacteria > Bacillota > Clostridia > Lachnospirales > Lachnospiraceae > Eubacterium_J. The sequence continues at coordinate 10,287 of CAMUPC010000020.1, forward strand.
ATGGAAAACCACTTAGAACGCGAAGAAATCCGGCAGGCACTGGCAGAAGGCTACGGCGAAAGCAACCGCTATTCCGCAACTTTGATGGAACGCTCCTTTTATTCTGCCAAACGGCTTGACGACGGCTCTATCCTTCGCTTAGGCACGACCCACGGCACGATTTTTATTCTTTTGCTTGGAATGTCACAGCCTATTTTCCTTGTATTCGCGATCGCCATTATCCTTTCTGTTGTGCTTGCCGCGCGGCTTTCCAGCAATATTGTAAAGCCGTTTAATACCTTGGACTTAGACAATCCGCTGGATACGGCGCACTATGAAGAGCTTTCCCCGCTGCTGCGCCGCATCGCCAGCCAGCAAAGCCAGTTAAAGCTCAAGGAAGCACAGCTACAGCAAAAGCAGGAAGAGCTGCACGCTGTGATTTCTAATATGAAGGAAGGCATGATCCTGCTGTCCGCAGACGGAACGATCTTAAGCATCAATCCCGCTGCGGCTGCACTGTTAAATACTGCTTTGGATACGGATTCTTTCGTAAAGCACCCACAGGCTGGAACGCCGCTGTCTGCATCGTGCAATAACCGCACACTGATACACGCCGCCGACAGCGCTCTTGCCGGAAACCCGCAGGAACAAAAAGCCGTATTCGACAGCCGCCACTACCAGATCACAGCAAGCCCCGTGCTTTCAGAAGGCACTGTCTCAGGCGCGGCACTGCTGCTTTTGGATATTACGGAAAAGGAAAAGGCGGAACAGATGCGCAGAGAATTTACCGCAAATGTGTCCCATGAACTTAAGACTCCCCTGCACGTTATCTCAGGCTATGCAGAACTAATAAAAAACAATATGGTGAAAGAAGCCGACATCTGCCCGTTTGCAGATAAGATCTATACAGAAGCCCAGAGAATGGCAAAGCTGGTTGAGGATATTATGAACCTGTCACGCCTTGACGAAGGAGCCGGAGACATGCAGTTCGAGCCGCTTGACCTCTATGACGCCGCTGCATCGGCTGTACGCAGCCTTTCTCCTGAAGCCTGCGACGCGGGCGTCACTGTGGAACTATCCGGCGATGCCGCTGTCATAAACGGTATCCCGCAGTTGTTATCCGGCATCGTATACAACCTCTGCGACAATGCCATCAAATATAACAGGCGAGGCGGTTCTGTAGCTGTCAGCATCCAGGACAAGCCAGATCAGGCGGTTCTCACCGTCCGCGATACCGGCATTGGAATTTTGCCAGAGCACCAGGAGCATATTTTCGAGCGCTTTTACCGCGTAGACAAAAGCCACTCCAAGCAGCTTGGCGGAACCGGGCTGGGGCTTTCGATTGTAAAGCACGCTGTGATGATCCATCATGCACAGATTTTCCTGCATAGTGTATTGGCGGAAGGAACTGTTGTTACGATAGTGTTTCCAAAGACCTCACCCAATCCCTAAAATGTTTGCATTGACTCAGCATTTTATGTATCCCAATAGCCTGTGCAATGATGATCCCGTCAGAAACTTTTTGATATTGGCTATATACTCTTAAAATGCGTTTTGACGGAGCTGTTTGTTCGCTGTTGTTTATATGCTCAGGAGATGGAAAACAACGTTTCTCTTTTTCTAACTGCAAAATCATTTTTTCTGTCATCCCACTGCACCTTCTAAATTCGGAAACATCTGAAAACAACAGCGCTTCAAACTCATGCATCATAATATAAGGCACATACTGTTTACAGCTTATTTTTGATTTCATACTACCCGATACACTACGGCTTTCCTCCTATCACATTTTTCTTCCATAATTCTCCCAAAGTATAGTCTTCCAGCCACTCCTCCAGTTCTTTAGCGATAATTCTGCGAAAAACCGATTCTCCGCTCTGATTTTCCACAACAATGATATCATCCGGCTTAAATTCATTTACAAAGTCTGCGGACTGAGTAGCTGCAAGCACTTGTCCTTCTGCTGCATACTTTTTTATTAATTCTGCAATTAATGTAATAGCAAACGGATGCAAGCCCAGCTCCGGCTCGTCTAACAAAATTATTTTTTTCCTAATATCACGCGGAAGATTGAATAGTGTAACCATACAAATAAAACGCAACGTCCCATCTGAAAGCTGCTCTGCTCCAAACGGAATCTCACATCCTCTTTTTTTCCACTCCAGCCGAATGATATCGGGATTAAACGGATTTTTCCTTAATAAAAAATCTTGAAAATACGGTGCTGCCATCCTCACCATGCAAACAATACGCTCATAGCACTCCCTGTCCGTTTCCCTGGTACGATAAAGAATCGATGCTATATTTCTGCCGTCTGAAGCCAATGCTTCATTATCATTCAGATTGCAGGCTGCTTTCATCAGCGAAGTAACACTGGTATCATGAAAATGATAAATCCCAATATCAGAAATCTCCTCTAACATCTCTCCGTGCTTAGAAACAAACATCCCATCTTCTGCGGACGGGACAATCTGTGCAAAATATTTTCTCTCGCCGCTTTCAATCTCAAATTGGCATTCTTCTGTTTCCTTTCGCCCATTGTAAAGAATCTTATTTGCGCCGCCTTGCTTCATTACATAATCTTCAAAACTGCAATTTTCTATCTGCTGAATCATCTCGAAAAATGAAAATAGATTTGATTTTCCAGCTCCATTTCCTCCAATCAAGACATTGACGTTCCGAAGTTCCACATTCATACAACGAATAGATTTGTATCCATTTACACGAATTCTGCTTAATGCATTCATCACAACCTCCTGAAAATATATGCTCAGTTATTAATCTCCTCCGCCTAGTTCTATCAGGATTATACGACGAAGTGCAAAATTAATCAAGAATCCTTCCCTCCCTTCCTGCATAAAATAATGAAAAAGGAGAAATTCAGATCTATGGCTATCGGCTTTTTAACCATCCAGGCACGAACCGCCCACGACGCCATCCTGCTAAGCGGCGTACAAATCACGATCTCCGACAAACAAGGAAATCCTGTCTACCAGCTTGCTACAGACGAAAACGGAGAAGCACAGGAGGTTCCTCTGGAAACGCTCGATCAAAGTTTTTCTCAAAATGAGTTTTTTACCGGAACCCCGTACATCAGCTACAACGTACTGGCACAGGCTTCGGGCTTCAACTCGCTGTACATCTCGGATATCCCTATTTATGAAGGTGAAAACGCCATCCTCCCGCTTTCGCTTGTCCCGATGCAGGAGCGCCAGCGCACACCGTCCCAGACCGAAATCACGATTGGAAAGCCAGCCGTGGCGACGTCGGAAATGCGCGGGCAGGAAGGCCCCGTTTCTTCCCCATACGTACTTCGCCAGGTCGTGATCCCGAATCCGATTACCGTACATTTAGGCACGCCCGATGCTTCCGCCAAAAACGTCCAATTATCTTTTCCCGAATATGTGAAAAATGCAGCCAGCAGTGAAATCTATCCTACTTGGCCAAAAGCGGCGCTGACTGCGAATATTTATGCAATTATTACATTTGCATTAAATCGTATTTACACAGAATGGTATCGAAGCCGGGGATATAATTTTGATATCACAAACAGCACGGCATACGACCAGGCTTTTGTGTACGGACGGCCGATCTATGAATCGATCAGCACGATCGTAGACGAGATTTTCAATGAATATGTACGCCGCAGCGGACAAAACGCACCTTATTTTACCTCTTTTTGCAATGGCACAACCGTGACCTGCAACGGCTTGTCCCAGTGGGGAACCGTCTCGCTTGCAAACCAGGGCTATCAGCCGCTTAAAATCTTGCGCGCTTACTATCCAAAAGACATCGAAATCGCTGAGACAAATGCCATCACAGGCGCACTGTCCTCCTATCCCGGCACCCTATTGCAGAAAGGAAGCACCGGACTGGACGTTCAGACAATCCAGACGTGGCTAAACAGAATCCGTAAAAATTATCCGGCAATCCCTGTTATTACAGACACCTCCGGCGATTTTGGAAACAGTACAAAAGCAGCGGTCACAAAATTTCAGCGCGTCTTTAACCTGACGCCTGACGGCATCGTCGGCAAAAGCACCTGGTATAAAATATCCAGTATTTATACAGCCGTCAGCAGGCTCGCTGATTTAAACAGCGAAGGCAGCACACTCGGCATCGGCACTGTGCCGCCGTCCTCAGTACTCCGCCAGGGCTCCAGAGGACAGGACGTCGTAACGCTGCAATATCTGCTGAACGTCATCGCTGAATACTATCCAGATGTCCCGCACCCCGACCAGGACGGTATCTTCGGCAGCGGCACAAGAGCTGCCGTCACCGCGTTTCAGCGCGCGGTACGCCTTGACCCTGACGGCATTGTCGGTAAAAATACCTGGAATGCCCTCTATAAGGCTTACCTTGGCATCCAGCAAAATGTACCCGGTTCTGGCTCAGGATCAGGCTCGGCTCCCGATACGATCCGCTATGTCGTGCAGGCTGGCGACTCCTTCTGGCTGATCGCACAAAAATACAATACAACAGTCAACGCGATCAAGCAGCTCAACGGACTGACGAGCGACCTGCTGATGGTCGGCCAAACCTTAAAAATCCCAGCACCACAGAATTCTTCCCACTTTAATTATACTGTCAAAGCAGGCGACAGCTTATGGCTGATCGCCCAGAAATACGATACAACGGTAAATGCAATTAAGAGCCTGAACGGGCTGAAAAGCGATGCACTGTCCATCGGGCAGGTATTACGGATTCCATACTAACAGATACGGAACAATCAAAAGAGGGACTGCCGCATAAAACCAATGCGGTAATCCCCCTTTTCAAGCAATACGCACCCCCCTTCCTCCAGCGTCCCCTCCGCATCAAATCAACCCAAGCTCTACCATCGCATACTCCACCCCATCCTCATCAATCCCCCTAGTCACATAATCCGCCCTTCTCTTAAGCGCCTCGACAGCATTCCCCATCGCCACGCCCACACCCGCATACTCAATCATATCAAAATCATTCGGCCCATCCCCAAACGCCACCGTATCTTCCTGGGATATCCCAGCATACTCAATATATTTGCGCATCCCATACGCCTTATTGATCCCCCTGCACGTAATTTCCCCCGAATCACTCACAGCCGCCTCAAAGCTGGATTCTGTCACATCGCAAATTGCAGCCAGCCGTTCCCGTATCGTCTGCACCGAAATTTTAGACTCATAATAAACCAGCTTTTCAATATCTTCGTATTGTACCATATCGTCTGTAATTTCAATATGCCTCCAGATCTGGTCAATCATCTCCGCGTCGCCCAGATTCCGAAACCTCGCCATCTGCCGGTCACGATGCTTTGCGGATGTGATCATACGGGTTCCTGCCTGAGCAGAATAACAGGCATCTGCTTCATCCAGCAATGCAGTAACTGTACGCAGCTCTTTTCCAGTCATAAAATGCCTGTAAAGCACCTTGCCGCCGCACTCCACATATGCTCCGGTGGCGCCTATGATCCCGTCAAACCCAAGCTCCAAAAGCCACGAATAGATCTGTATTCTCGACCGTCCGCTGCAAAGCACGATCTGGTGGCCGTTTTGCTGCGCTTTTTTCAAAGCTTTTCTTGCCGACTCCGGCATCTTCCCCTGAAAATTTACTAATGTTCCGTCTACATCAAAAAATAAAGCTTTACCCATTTTCTTCCCTCGTTTTCAAAAATTCTGCATATAAATCTGCCGCATCCGGGAACGCTGAACGCTACTCCCAAATGCGGCAGACTAAAAAATATGGCTTATCTGAAACTGCCCGTCCGGGCAGCCTGCGCCTTCTTACAGATTCTCTTTGAAGAATTTCTCCATCTCTGTTGCTGCGGCTTCTTCGTCATCACCTTCTACCGAAACAGTAACCTCTGTTCCTTTTTTGATGCCCATGCTCATAATTGCCATCAGCTTGGTTGCTTCCGCATTTTTTCCGCCTGCGCTGATTGTGATTTTAGAAGCGTACTTTTTTGCTTCCTTTACAAGAATCCCTGCCGGCCTTGCATGTACACCCTGTTCATCTGTGATCACGTAGTTAAATGATTTCATATCGTTTGTCCTCCTTAATTTTTTTAGCACAAGATCTTTGCCAGACGCCCGCCAGTCCCGCCCTGGCACATAAAAAAACTGCATTATACTCATAAAAAACAACCAAATCCGATCCATTACTGCGTTCCTGTGAGTACAATCCAGTTTTGCCTACTTAAAGTTACAACCTGGCATGTGCTTTCCTACTTTCTATTATAAATTTTACTATATTATTTTTACACTGTCTATCCCTAAAATACAAATTTTCGTCATGTATCTAATTTAGTACAAGGTTTTTTGTATAGTATTCACAAAATTTTCTATCCAAGTATTGACAATATCAATCCTCGATGTTATACTGTCCGCATCAATATCAATGCTCGATATTAGAAAGGTACCTACGATGGGAGAAAAGCGGATTGAAATTGTTACAGAAAGCATGTTCTATACCCTGATGGCATTCATAGCCGGAGACTGTAGCGGTGTGGAAGCGGCAACGTTTACAGAGCAGATCACAGGCGGCAGGGTGCATCTTGGCGCCGCCACGATCTATACGATCCTTGGGCGCTTTGAAGCAGAAGGCGTGATCCGGGAAATCCGCCGGGAAGGACGCAGACGCGTCTACACACTGACGGACAAGGGAAGAAACATGTATGAAAAAGAACGAAGCCGAATGGAAGCCTGCCTTGTAGACGCGAAAAAGGCAGATAAAAGGAGCTAAGCGATATGAAAAAGATCAAATACAGATATCAACTGCCGCCATGCAGCATCTACGACGTGCCGGCAATGGAAGCATGGCTTACAGACCTTGCACACAAAGGGCTGTATGTGAAAAAAGCGGGCGGGCGCCTGTTTGCCTTTGCATACGAAGAGCCGTCTGACACCTGCTACCGCCTGGAGCCTGCGGCAAATGACAGCGTCAAAAAACAGCCGCCCTGTGATATGCAGGACGACTATGCCAACGCCGGGTGGGAATTTGCGGCAGTCCTGCAAAAATCCTTTTTCATCTGGCACAGCTTACGCCCGGATGCCGACGAACTGCACTCCGATCCGCTGATTCACAGCTCTGCCTATGAGCAGATTTTCAGGCGCCTCAGGACAAACGCCGTCAGCACCACACTCCTAGCGCTTGTTACACTTGCCATGTATGTGTGCGGAATGCTGCTGTCTCCTCAGCCTGTCACGTTATTTTTAGCAAGCCCGTCCATGCCGCTGCTCGTTGCTTTCAATCTGATCTCATGTATCCAGGCAGGAAAGCAGTTTTATAACATTTACAGGCTCAAGCGCTCCCTCGCCGGCGGATTCCCGGCAAGCCACCGCAAAAACTACCGCAGAGGACTGATCCTTCGCCGCACAGCAGACATCTTCACCATACTTCTGGCTTTTGCCCTGGTCGCTATGCCCGCAGGCATGTTTGCGAACAATTGGAAAAAATCCGTCCCGGAAATATCGCAAGCCATCCCTTATCTGCCGCTGAACCTGCTTGAACAGGGACAGGATTTTTCCTGGCATCACGATTCGTATATCCGAAACGGTGTGGATGCATATAACTATGCCGAATTTTCCTGGACGCTCTTCGTCCCGGCGCATTATGAAGTGTACCAGCAAGGTGAGCCGAACAGCATCTGGCAGAACAAAGATAAAGATGCCATTGCCACTGTACCCTCCGCCCATACAGAATATTTCCGTGTGGCGTTTCCATGCCTTGCAACCTCACTGTATCAGGAGCAGCTTCGACATGCGACACGCTATGGAACCAGCCCTGTTATGACAGAGGTTTCTCATCCTGGATTCGATCGTGTAACGACTGCTGTTTCCGAAGGATTGACACAGCTATTCGCCCGCCGCGGCAGCCAGGTCATCCATATTGAATATTGGGGAAGCGGCAGCCTTACGGATAAGCTGGATCTGCTTGCGGAAGTATTTGAATAATACGGCAGTTTGTGACGTTTTTTTCCAGAAAATAGCATATTACTTATCATGTTTAACAAATTCGGTCAAGTGTTGCATTTATTCGTATACGGGGACGCCGGGAGAGGGGATGGGCACTCCCTGGAGGCGTCCGTTCCAGAAGGTTAAGAATCCCTAAGCATCCTGTAGGAACGCTATGACCCCGTCCGGGCGCGGCACCTAGTTCGCCCTGGCGTTCCGCCAGCAGCTAAAGGTGCCGCTTGGCTTCGCCCCTGGGTTATTGAACAGGATGCTAAGGGCTTCTAAACCTTCTTCCAAGGCCGCCTCCAGGGAGTGCCCATCCCCTCTCCCGGCTGGTTATCGCAAATTCTGCAATAAATAACGCCACTTTTGCACAACAGATTTCCAGTACATCATTGCGAAAATAACACTGAATACAGCACCTGCCTTTTGCACCATCGCTTAGCACTATAGTATGCCCCTTAGGTTACAACGCGCCAATGGCATAAAATCCAGGCACTATAGCAACACTATCAATTATTGCACATAATTATGCAGTTGAAAGCAATCTGCACAGTCAAAGAGTAAGTGCATTATTATTTTGGATTGCTATAGATAAAACATCCGCATACTGAACAACCGTGAGCAAGACATAGTTTGTTTACCGTTTTAAAAAACCAGCCGGAGGAAGGGGAGCGGGGCTTTCTTCCGGTTCCTTTGGAAAAATGTTAGGAGCCCTTAGCATCCTGCTCGATTACGCAGGGGCGAAGCCAAGCGGCACCTTTAGCTGCTGGCGGAACGCCAGGGCGAACTAGGTGCCGCGCCCGGACGGTGCCACAGCGTAGCCGCAGGATGCTTAGGGCTCCTAACATTTTTCCAAAGGAACCGGAAGAAAGCCCCGCTCCCCTTCCTCCAGCGTCCGTTTCTCAACCCCCCCCCTCACTCTCTGATCTTCAACATTTATCCGGTATCTCAATCACATACCGTTCAAACGCATTAATCACCTTCGTTTTCCCCCGCTCATCCTCACGCACATGCCCGCGCCCATAATTCATATGCACATGCCCATGCACAAAAAACCCCGGCTGGTACTTGTCCATCAGCTCATTAAACACATGAAACCCATGATGCGGCAAGTCATCACCATCATGCAGCCCCTTCGCCGGCGCATGAGTCATCAACACATCAAATCCTTTGCTGCGCCAGATCGGAAAGCGCATTTTTCTCACCCTCGCACGCATCTCGTCCTCGGTAAACTGCCAGTCATCATCTTTATAACGCATAGAGCCTCCCAGCCCCAGAATACGCAGCCCCTTATACTGATACACCATATCATCAATACAGATGCACCCTTCAGGCGCACGGGTACTGTACTTCGCGTCATGGTTTCCATGCACATACAGTACCGGAACGGACGCCATCGTAGCAAGAAAGGACAAGTATTCCGCATTCAGGTCGCCGCAGGAAAGGATCAGTCCGATCCCTTCCAGCTCCTCCCTGCGGTAAAAGTCCCACAATGCTTTACATTCTACATCTGCCAACAGCAATACCTTCATCAGAATCCCCCCTGAAGCCGTACAAACTCCTTGACTTCCTCTTTTAGATCATCCAGTGCAGGAATGCTGCCTTCTACATTGCTTGCCAGATAGTTCATACGGAAGATCTCTTCCGGCTCCAGCCGCTTTCCTGCTTCATTTGTCACTGTCCCGTCCTGTCTCGTCCAGGTAACCTGGAACGGGCTGAACTCTCTGCGGCGGATCATCTCGGTCAGCAGATTGACCAGATTTTTCGTGCCGTCCGGGAGCTTTTGCGAATAGACGATCTCCAGGACACCGGAAGATAGCCCCCACCAGTAGTTTAATGCCTGGTTTTTGTTCTTGCCCGCTTCTTCGTTCCAGGTTTTTTCCATAATGCTGCGGATTATCAGCTCATACACTTTTCCCCAGTGGCAGATCGATGTTGCGATATTTTCGATCTGCCCGTCTGCAAGCTGGCGGTACAGCCCGTATTTTCTGGTCGGATACTTCGGATTAATCATATCCTTGTCAAAAATGACATGCACCTCGTCCTCCCATTCCGCCTGTCTGTCTTTTTTCACAGAGCCCCAGCGCAGATGTACCTTGACTCTTGGATTGACCATCTGCGCGCCGAGCGCAAACGCGTTGATATTGGCGATTGTGCTGTAAATCGGATAATCCGCCATATAGCCGACGTCATTTGTCTCTGACAGGGCTCCCGCAATGACGCCGAGCAAAAACTTGCTTTCATACATCCGGCAGTAATACGTACGGATTGCCTGATATTTGGAATTGGTCGAGCAGTTTAAGATCTTGATTTCCGGGTGCTTTAACGCCGCTTTTACGCTGGCGTTCGCAAGCTGTGCCGGAACGGTAAAAATAATCTGGTTGCCGTCCTCGATCGCTGCTTCGATAATGTCCTCCGAATTATTGGTAAATTCCGCATGTTCGTAAATCGCCGTCTTGATCTTGTCGCCAAATACATGCTCCAGGTGCATCCGCCCCATTTCATGCGCGTAGTTCCACGCGGAATTGACTACCGATTTTTCAAAAATAAACGCGATCTTAAGCTGCTTTGGCGCGTCTGAGAGGATACGGTTTAAAATAGACATCCCGGCGGTCGTCTTTTCCTTCTGGTGCGGCTCCAGTACAATCTTCATCGACTGTCCCTGCCCAAGCGTCAAAAACTCATCCCACATTTTCGTCAGGTTGCTTTTGATCTCATCCTCGCTGCCGGATTGGAGCTGCCATGCCGGGAACAGCTCGATATAAGCTAAAAACGCGTCGCCGGACGTAATATTGACCTTGTCGCCGCCCTTTGCCTTATAGATCTTGCGAAAGCTTAAAAATTCACTGCGCAGCGCCTTTTGGCTTTCTTCGCTCCACATCTGCCCCGGCTCATAGCCATAGTTTTTTGTAAGCTTTGCATAAGAGCCTTCCTTGGAAAACCAGATGTCGTAGATTTTTGCACAGTCAAAAAAGTCCATAAATTCATAATAGATTTTATTTTCCAAGTCGTCGGTTTTTTTTGGAATAATCCTTGTCACCTTCGCACTGATTTTCGCCGCATCCAGGCTTTTTAATACGCTCACGCGCTTATTGCCTTCCATCACATAAAACCGGTGCATATATTCATACGCCACAATCGGGTCGCGGATACCCTCTTCTAACTGGGAATCGTACAGCCCCGACCATTTGTAGGCAAATTCCGTATCCTCGCCAAGCAGCGGCATAAAATTATGCGCAAACGAATTTTGCCGCCCCGCCGTCTTGGTGCCAGCCACAAGGTCTAACGGAATCTCGACCACTCCGATATATTTTTCCCCGGCTGTCCGCTCATATGGGAGAAAATCATCCAGGGCACTCAAATAAGGGTACTCCCCTTTGTTCATGGCTGAGCGGTATGCCCTCTGTGCCCGTTTGTTGGCTGCCTGATATGCTTCCAATGACATGCAAGCCACCCCTTTCTGCTTTGTCAGTCTTAGCTGGACGCAATATTGCCCGTATACAACTGGTAATATTTCCCGCGCTCCTCAATCAGCTTTTCATGGTTGCCGCGTTCAATGACACGTCCCTGTTCCAGTACGATAATACAGTCGCTGTTGCGTACCGTCGATAAGCGGTGTGCAATTACAAACGTCGTCCTGCCGCGCATCAGCTTATCCATCCCGTCCTGTACGATCTTCTCGGTACGTGTATCGATCGAGCTGGTTGCTTCGTCCAGAATCAGCACCGGCGGGTCGGCAATCGCCGCGCGTGCAATTGCTAAGAGCTGGCGCTGTCCCTGGCTGAGATTGGCGCCGTCGCCTGTCAGCATCGTCTGGTAGCCGTCCGGCAGATGGCGGATAAATCCGTCCGCGTTTGCCAGCTTTGCCGCCGCCATGACCTCGGTGTCTGTCGCGTCCAGCTTGCCGTAGCGGATATTTTCCATTACGGTCGCTGTAAATAAATGCGTATCCTGCAACACGATCCCGAGGGAATGGCGCAGGTCGTCTTTTTTGATTTTATTAATATTAATGCCGTCGTAGCGGATCTTGCCGTCCTGAATATCATAAAAGCGGTTAATCAGGTTCGTAATCGTCGTCTTTCCGGCTCCGGTAGAGCCGACAAACGCAATCTTCTGGCCCGGCGTCGCATACAGGTCTACATTATGCAGTACGATTTTTTCCGGCACATAGCCAAAATCCACATCGTCAAACACAACGTCCCCGGTCAGCTCCGTATAGGTAACCGTGCCCTCCTGCTGGTGCGGATGCTTCCATGCCCAAAGCCCGGTACGCTCTCCGCCAGGAGCTTCGATGATTTTTCCGTTTTCCTTTTTCGCATTGACGAGCGTGACATAGCCCTCGTCTGCTTCCGGCTGCTCATCCAGCAGCTTAAAGACGCGATCTGCGCCAGCGATTGCCATAACCACAGCATTTAACTGCATACTGACCTGGTTAATCGGCTGGTTAAAGCTTCGGTTAAATGCCAAAAAGCTCGCCAGCTTGCCGATCGTAAAGCCGCCGATCCCGTTCATCGCCAGGATGCCGCCCACAATCACGCATAACACGTAGCTGATATTGCCAAGCTGCGCATTGACCGGCATTAAAATATTGGCAAAGCGGTTCGCCTGGTATGCGCTCTCAAACAGCTTGTCGTTGAGCTCTTTAAAATCCCTGACCGAAGTCTCTTCATGGCAGAATACTTTGACGACCTTCTGCCCTTCCATCATCTCCTCGATATAGCCGTTCACCTTGCCCAGATCCTGCTGCTGCGCCAGGAAATACTTGCTGCTGAGCCCTGCCAGCCGCTTTGTCATAGACAGCATCACCGCCACCATCAGCAAGGTTACGCCCGTCAGCGGAATGCTTAGGTAGATCATGCTCCCAAGCACGCTGATAATCGTAATCACACTGTTAAATAGCTGCGGAATACTCTGGCTGATCATCTGGCGCAGCGTATCGATATCGTTTGTATACACAGACATAATATCCCCGTGCGCATGAGTATCAAAGTACCGGATCGGCAGCTTTTCCATATGGGAAAACAGGTCGTTGCGCAAATGCCGCAGCGTCCCTTGGCTGACATAGATCATGATTTTTGCCTGGGCATAGCTCGTAATGACAGCAACGCCGTAAAATGCGGCAACGCGCAGGATCGCGTGCGACAAGCCGCTGAAATCTGTCGATTTGTTTTCCAGCATCGGCAGGATATACACGTCGATCAAATCTTCCATAAATAACGTCCCCTGGATGGACGCAAATGCCGTATACAAAATACAGACGATCACCACAATGACTGCAAACGCATAGTCGCGCATTACATAAGCCATCAGCCTGCGAAAAATCTTTCCCGGATTTTCCACCTTGGGACGTCCGCCTCTGCCGTGCCTGCCATGCCCGCCTGGTGCATGAACCGGTTTTGCTTTTTCTGCCATCAGTGATCACCTCCATGCTCGTCAAAATCTCCGCCTCCGCCTGTCTGCGATTCGTAGACCTCGCGGTATATTTCATTCTCCTTTAACAGCTCTTCATGTGTCCCAAAGCCGTTTACCATACCATGCTCCAGCACGATAATGCGGTCTGCCTGCTGTACCGAAGAAATACGCTGCGCAATAATCAGCTTTGTCGTGCCTGGGATCTCTTCCGCAAACGCCCTGCGGATCTTGGCATCCGTCGCCGTATCCACTGCGCTTGTGGAATCGTCCAGAATCAGGATCTTCGGTTTTTTCAGCAGCGCTCTGGCAATACACAGTCGCTGCTTCTGGCCGCCGGACACATTCGTACCGCCCTGTTCGATATACGTATGGTATCCATCCGGCATCGCCTCGATAAATTCGTCCGCACACGCCAGGCGGCATACCCGCTGGCACTCCTCCTCGCTCGCCTGTGAGTCTCCCCAGCGCAGGTTGTCATAGATCGTGCCGGAAAACAGCACATTTTTTTGCAGCACAACCGAGACTTCATTACGCAGCGTCTCGATATCATAGCTGCGCACATCCTTGCCGCCTACCTTCACACAGCCCGCCGTCACATCATACAGGCGGCTGACCAGGTTCACAAGGCTGGACTTGGAGCTTCCGGTGCCGCCGATAATCCCGATCGTCTCGCCGGAGCGGATATCCAGGTTAATATCCGAAAGCACCAGCCCGCTGCCTTCCTGTCCGCCTGACGCCTGGCTTTCGCTGTCTGTTTTTCTGCCATACGAAAAATCTACATGTTCAAAGCGGATGCTTCCGTCCGGCACATGAAAATCTGGCTGCGGCGGGTTTTCCAGCGTCGTTTTTTCATTTAATACCTCGGCAATACGTTTTGCACTTGCCGAGCTCATCGTAATCATAACAAACGCCATCGACAGCATCATCAGGCTCATTAAAATGTTCATGCAGTACGTAAGAAGGCTCGTCAGATCCCCGGTCTGCAACTCGGTCGCATTGGTTGATACGATCATTTTTGCCCCCAGCCAGCTAATGCCCAGAATACAGCTAAATACCGTCAGCATCATCGCCGGCGCGTTATAAGTAACGATACTTTCCGCCTTTACAAACATCAGGTACAGGTTGCCGCTCGCCTTCTGAAACTTGCTGATCTCATGATCCTCCCTGACATATGCCTTTACCACGCGGATCGCGGCAATATTTTCCTGTACGCTGGCGTTTAAGTCATCGTATTTTTCAAATACCGCGCTGAAATACTGATACGCATTGACCGTAATCACCGCCAGAAATCCGCCCAGCACAATGACCGCAACCAGATATACAGTGGCAAGCTTTGCCGAGATAAAAAAAGACATGACCATCGCTATAATCAGAGAAAACGGCGCACGGACACACATCCTTAAGATCATCTGATACGCATTCTGCAAATTCGTCACATCTGTCGTCAGCCTGGTCACCAACCCGGCGGTAGAATATTTGTCTATATTTTCAAACGCATAGTCCTGGATATTGACAAACATCCCTTCCCGCAGGTTTTTTGCAAATCCCGCGGAAGCACGCGCGCCGTACTTTCCGCCCAGCACGCCAGCCGCCAGCCCGATAAACGCTGCGGCAACCATCCAGGCGCCCATCACGTAAATATGCCTCATATCGCCTTTTTCCACCCCGTCGTCAATAATCGACGCCATCATAAGCGGAATCAGCATCTCCATAACCACTTCCAAAATCATCACGACCGGAGTCATAATGGAATCCTTCTTAAATTCCCTGATATAAGAAGCCAGTGTTTTTAACAAGCAGTTTCACCTTCCCTTCTTTGCTATTTTACTGTAAACAGCCTCATTTTTCCTATTCCGTTCAGCCTTTTTGCAGTTCAGCCCAAATCGCCGCAAGCAGCTCGCCGTATTCCTCAAAAGCCGGAAGCTTTGGGTAATCCGCTTTGATCTGCCCGGTGCTCTTAAACAAGAACCCAGCCTGGCTCGCCTCGATCATGCCAAGGTCGTTATAGCTGTCGCCGCTTGCTATCGTCTTGTACCCGATCGATTGCAGTGCCTTTACCGTCGTATATTTGGACTGCTCCACTCTCATCCGGTATCCGGTAATTTCCCCATCCGGCGCGGTTTGCAGTGTATTGCAGAAAATCGTCGGATAGCCAAGCTTTTTCATCAGCGGCATTGCAAACTGCTCAAACGTATCACTGATAATAATCACCTGTGTCATGCTGCGAAGCTTATCTAAAAATTCCTTCGCTCCAGGAAGCGGATCGATCTTTGCAATTGTTTCCTGGATCTGCTTTAAGCCTAAGCCGTGCTCTTTGAGGATACGAATCCTCCCCTGCATCAGCTTGTCATAATCCGGTTCGTCCCTTGTCGTTTTCTCCAGTTCTGGAATGCCGCTCTCCTTGGCAAATGCAATCCATATTTCCGGCACGAGTACGCCTTCCAGGTCTAAACATGTAATATACATCCTTACTACCTCCATTCTGATCTGTCATCCCGCAGCGGCTTTGCGTCAGCCTGCCGCTGCGTCGTCTCCAAAGAGTTGCTTCTTTATTTTGACATAAAATGGAAAGATACGCAAGGATTTATTCAGTTAAAATCAACTACACTTTTCCCTTGTGTCAGATACAGCATCGCATCCTTCCAAACGCTTGCCGGATACGAGCTTCCGTACAGGCTGTCCAGTGTTTTCGGCGTATCGTACCCGACCCATACGGACACCGTATAATACGGCGTCACGCCGCAGAACCACCCGTCCTTGCTGTCGTTGGTCGTGCCTGTCTTGCCTGCCGCCGGAATCTGAGACGACTGCGCCCAATTCATGCCTTTCGCAGTCCCAACCGTTAATACGCCTTTTAAAATATCCAGCATCTGCGAGGACGCCTGCTCACTGTATACCCGCTTCGGTGCCTCTTCCTGATACAGCTCGTTTCCATTGCGGTCTTTGAGCGATACAATACACGATGGATCGCGGTATTCACCCTGATTTGCGAGCGTCGCGTACCCGCTTGCCATCTGCACGGTCGTCGCGCCGTACGTCAGCCCGCCAAGCGCCGCGGACAGTGTGCGGTCCTGCGGTACGATCTTGTCAAACTTCATATCCGTAATATATTCCAGCCCATAGACCGGCTTAATATCATAAAATACCGAATACGCCACCCCGTTTTTACTCTGCTCCACCGCGCTGCGCAGCGTCATCGCATTCCCCCGCAGGCTGGAAATATCCACGCCCGGCTGCTGCGCCGTCTTGACGTCAATATCATACACGGTCGTATCCGGCGTATAGCCGTACATCAGCGCCGGCGTATAGACCGCAAGCGGCTTAAACGAGCTGCCCGGCTGCCGGTAGCTTTGGTACGCACGATTTAGGCTGTATACATTGTTCAGGTTTTCCTGCGACCGCCCGCCAACGACTGCGATTACCTTTCCGGTCGTATTGTCAATCGCCGTCACAGCGCCCTGTAGCTCATATACATTCGTCTCTGGATTTGTCTGCGTGGCAAACGCCAGGTTATTGTCCAGCGCCTGCTGCATCGCTTGCTGCGCGTCCGCGTTTAAACTGGTCGTCACCGTATAGCCCTTTGCATACAGGTTGGATTTTTCCAAGTTGTACGCCGACTCATACGATTCCTGGTACTGTTCATAATCCTCCTCACTCTCAAACTGATAGCGGAAATCAAAGCCATGCAGCTTCATCAGATATTCCACCGCGCAGTATACGATATACGTCGTCTCATAATTTTTAAACTCCGGCACCTGCTTTTGGATCTTGATCTTTTCCTGGCAAGCCTCCTCATAGCTGTCCTTTTGCAAATAGCCCTGGTCGTACATATCCTTTAAAATCTTGTCCCTTCGCTTTAGCGCGCGCTTTGGATGCTTATACGGGTTAAAATACTCCGGTCGGTTTGGAATCGCGCACAGGTACGCAATCTGAGACAGTGACAGTTCGGACGCGCTCTTGCCAAAATATGCCTTTGACGCCGCTTCCAGCCCGTAGATTCCATTGCTAAAGCATACCGTATTGACATAAAACTCCATAATCTGCTTTTTGCTGTACTTGCGCGTCAGCCGGATCGAAACCATCATTTCTTTTATTTTACGTATGATCGAGCGTTCCCTTGTCAGGTAAATCGTACGGGAAAGCTGCTGTGTAATCGTACTGGCGCCCGCCATATTATCCCCTCTGGACAGTACAAAATCCAGCCCGACACGCACGATCCCCTTGATATCGATGCCGATATTCCTCCAAAAGCTCCTGTCCTCAATCGCCAC
Source organism: uncultured Eubacterium sp. (assembly GCA_947090545.1). GTDB lineage: Bacteria > Bacillota > Clostridia > Lachnospirales > Lachnospiraceae > Eubacterium_J. The sequence goes on from CAMUPC010000020.1 coordinate 27,883, forward strand.
AAACGCATGTACCGCATACATCGGAATTTCTTCATATGACAAGTAGCTGGACTTGCCGTTCCCAGAGGACAGCTCCGCGATCTGCGCACCGTCAGATCCATACAGGTACGTAATCTCATCCATCCGAAAATCCTCTGCCGTACTGTTCGATACGATCTCATCCGCTGTTTCCGCAAACGAGCGGTAATCATCTCCAAAACGTACAAACAGCACGATCGATACGATTGCCGTCAAGATCAGTCCCACAAGCACAAACCATTTTAAAAAATGCAGGAAATAATAGAAAAAATCGCAGAAAAAAGCACCGATCAACTGAAAGACGTAGCCGCCTCCCGGCTCTTCCTGCCTTTGGTGCGCTTTTTTCACCTGTGTCAGCATCGGCTGGCGTTTATGCTTTTCTTTCTTCTGTTTACCCATCGTCCGACCCCCTGTATCTTAAAATTTCTTTTTCTGCCTGTCCTATGCAGGGCTGTGATCCTTACGCAGCCTTTCTATCTCTTCCTTATACGGCGGATACTTCTTTTTGGCGTCCTGCGGATCTGTAAGATAAGGCGTTTCCAGTATTTTCGGCACTTCCAGAAAATCCGGGTGATGGACTACCTTCCAAAGCGCATCAAAGCCAATCTCACCGTCCCCGATATTGGCATGGCGGTCTTTTGCCGCGCCGCACACATTTTTGCTGTCATTAATATGAAATACCGCGATCTGCTCTTTCCCAAGCACCTTGTCAAACTGCTCCACCACACCATCAAAATCATGCACAATGTCATACCCGCTGTCATGCGTATGGCACGTATCAAAGCAGACACGCAGCTTTCCATTATGCGCCACACCGTCATAAATCGCGGCAAGCTCTTCAAATGTCCTGCCGATCTCGGTGCCTTTTCCAGCCATCGTCTCCAGCGCAATCAGGCAGTCCGTATCCGCCGTCAGCACTTCATTTAAGCCCTGAATAATCTGCGCCGTCCCCGCTTCCACTCCGGCGCCTACATGCGCGCCCGGATGCAGCACCAAAATATGGCTGCCCATCGCCACCGTGCGCTCGATCTCCGTTGCCAAAAAATCCACCGCAAGCGTATACGTCTCCGGCTTTACCGAGTTGCCAAGATTAATAATATACGGCGCATGGACGACAAAGCTGTCAATGCCGTGCTCCTTCCCATACGCAAGCGCCGCGTCTATATTTAATTCGCTGATGTCCTTACGCCTTGTATTCTGCGGCGCTCCGGTATATACCATAAATGTATTGGCGCCGTAGCTTGCCGCTTCTTTTACCGAATTTAAAAACATATCCTTCCCGCTCATCCCGACATGGGAGCCGATTTTTAACATACAATCCCTCTTTTCTATTTTTGCTGTCTGATGTTCATTGTGTTATTGTTTCATTAGTATCATTGTCTCCGTGCTGGGTTCTTTTCATTCTCTTGTTTGCTCCTCAGCATAGCGTTTTCCTCTGATGTTATCATTTGCATACATCTTTTAAGCATACATGCCCAAACAGCTTTTCTTCTGCGAATGCGTGTTCCTGCGATTCTTCATCCAATACTGCTCCGTTAAACAGACGCACTGGGAATAAAATAAGCTGTTTGACTCCGTGGTTGCTATTGACGCAGGTCAGCAGGTCATCTTCCTCATCATGTACACGCGCCAGTACATAGTAATGCATGTCCTTTCCTTTTACATAATAATGCGCCAATACTGGCAGTTTGCCGATTTCTTCCGCTGACCAGTCAATTTCATAATCTGTCATGTTGCGTTCAAATATTTCATCTACGGTATCTGCGTCGGCGTGGTCGAAGCGCGCGAGATCCTGTTGTGTAATTAAATCCATGGTTTTCTCCTGCTTTCTGTGTTGATTTTCTTGTGGAAAGGGTGCTGTGTATAGCGGGGGCTTTCCTTTTAAACAGTATAACGAAGTAGGAGCTTTTTTACAAGCTAAATTGGTGTGGTTCTTGCGCAAGGGAGGGGAGTTGTGGGGGAGGACGCTGGAGAGAGGGAAGCGGGGCTGGATTTCTGTTCCGATTCCAGAATGTAAGGAGCCCTAAGCATCCTGCGTTAGGCTGAGGCACCGTCCGGGCGCGGCACCTAGTTCGCCCTGGCGTTCCGCCAGCAGCTAAAGGTGCCGCTTGGCTTCGCCCCTGC
>CAMUPC010000021.1 GCA_947090545.1 uncultured Eubacterium sp.
ATTTTGGAATCGGAACAGGAAGCCAGCCCCGTTCCCCTTCCTCCAGCGTCCCTCCCGCAAAAACCAACATTATACCAATACAGTCCCCATCTCTGCCCACACTTTGCTTCCACACTCAAGATAACTGAACCGCCACAATTTTCATAGACTTTATCCCCCGCATATGATATACTATAAAAATCATTCCCCACTACATACAACCGCATACATCCCCAAAATACCAAAGTGTAAAGCCTATGAACCACCCGTAAGCTTTACACTTTTTGTTTCACCAGCCCTACATAAATACCACCTATTCGGATAAACTATCATTGACAGGAGGCAGACGCAATGCGCAGACAAATCATCTTTCATATCGACGTAAACAGTGCATTTTTATCCTGGGAGGCAGCTTACCGCATCAAGCATCTGGGTGCGGCGCTCGACCTGCGTACAATTCCTTCTGCTGTCGGCGGGGATATGTCCAAGCGCCGCGGCATCATCCTTGCAAAATCTGTTCCCGCAAAAAAATACAAGATCCAGACCGGAGAGCCGATTGTGGACGCGCTGCGCAAATGCCCTGACCTGACGCTTGTCCCGCCGAATTATGAATTATATGAAAAAAATTCCAAGGCTTTTATGGAAATACTGAAAAAGTATTCAGACAAAGTGGAGCAGTACAGTATTGACGAAGCTTTTATGGATATGACCGGAACGGAGCTTTTGTTCGGTGCTCCTGTCGTTGCTGCTACGGCAATCAAAGACGAAATCTATCATACGCTTGGCTTTACGGTGAACGTCGGGATCTCTGACAAAAAGCTGCTTGCAAAGATGGCAAGTGATTTTGAAAAGCCGAACCTCGTGCATACGTTGTTTTCTGAGGATATTCAGGAAAAAATGTGGCACCTGCCTGTGCGCGACTTGTTTTTTGTCGGCAGCGCGTCCGAGCAAAAGCTGCATTCCATTGGGATACGTACGATTGGCGAGCTTGCCAATACCGACGTTACGGTATTAAAATCGCTGCTGAAAAAGCACGGGGAAGTGATCTGGAATTTTGCAAACGGCAGGGATGTATCTCTTGTAGAGCCAGAACCTGCGCAAAACAAAGGCTACGGCAATTCTACAACGATCGCCTTTGACGTTACCGACGCACCGACGGCGAAGATGGTGCTGCTTTCCCTGTGTGAAACGATCGGCAGGCGGCTGCGCCGGGACCAGGTTCGTATTGAGACGGTGTCTGTCAGTATCCGTTTCCATGACTTAAGCTGCGTATCGCATCAAAGTGTACTGGAAGCCGCGACAAATATTACCAGGGAGATCCATACGGCGGCCTGCCGTCTGTTTGACGAGCTTTGGGACGGCACTCCGATCCGGCATCTTGGCGTACACACCGGGCGCGTATCAAAAAACGGTGCAAGCCGCCAGCTCTCGCTCTTTGACCACACCGACTACGAGCGATTGGAAAAGCTGGACAGCGCCGTAGACCGTATCCGTGAAAAATTCGGGGCAGATGCGATCCTGCGTGCTTCTTTTTTAAAGCAGGATCAAATAGACCATATGAACGGCGGCATTTCCAGAGAAAAACGGACGGTAGACTACAGCCGGCTCGATATCAATGAAACAGGAAATTCCTACAAAAAGAAATCATAAAATAGAAATCATAAATATAGAAATCATAAAATAGAAATCATAAAATAGGAATCATGAAAACAGCGTCAGAAAGGCGGACAAATGGCATTTCAGTTAGGCAGTATTGCCGAAATCAGAGAACATGGCGTCCTGCATGGTATCCAGCGGGAGATTGCATGTGAATGCTGGTTTACAAGCAGCGGAAAAAGCATTCCACGGCTGATTAAAGTTATGGACGATGATGGTATGCTTCATACGATTCGGGATATTCAGCTTTTGACCACCGAGGAAAAGACCTATTGCGGTATCCAGACCGTCGAGCATTTATGCAAAATCCTGCTGCGCGGAAACGTTGGTTTTGTAAAACTGATCTATACAAAAGAAAGCTGCAAATGGACCATTATGGAAGTGTAACCGTCCATTTTTTCTATTTTTGTGTTCTGTGCAAAATCCGGTTGACTTATATAGATTATCGATATATAATAGCAATGTAATATATATCGATAATCTATACAACACTATCATGAAAAAGGAGAAGCATATGGCACTGAACAAAAATCTGGTTTCCGGCAGCACGACACTGCTGATTCTGCGCCTGCTGGAAGAAAAAGACCTGTACGGCTACGAAATGATCGAACTGCTGCGGCAGCGTTCCAAAAACGTATTTGAGCTAAAGGCAGGCACCCTCTACCCGCTGCTGCATTCTTTGGAAGTCAAGGGCATCTTAACCTCGTATGAGTCCGAAGCAAACGGAAAAGTCCGCAAATACTACCAGATAACAAAGGCAGGGCGCCGTTTTCTAAAAGACCAGAAGGAAGAATGGCATACCTACGCACAGGCGGTCGCAGATGTGCTGAATATCGGCATACAGACATTTACAACCCCCTTTATCCTTACCATAGCCAGGAGGTGATTCTGATGGAAAAACAATATATGGAAACACTGCTCGCACAGATCCGCGAGAAACGCGCAAGAGAATGCATCAGCCAGGAGGTTGCCGGGCACCTCGCCGACCAGAAGGCACGTTATATTGCTAACGGCATGTCAGACGGCGATGCCGAAGCACAGGCGGTTGCCGATATGGGCGACCCTGTGGAGACGGGCATAGCACTCGACCAGATTCACAGGCCAAAGCCGGCTTGGGGCATGTTGGCAATGATCGCCGTACTATGCGCCGTCGGCGTGCTGTTGCAGTTTGCCGTTTACCGTTATTGCCCTCAAGCACAGGTTGGGCGTTATTTTTTTCAAAGCCAGCTTTGTTATGCCGTGCTTGGGTATCTGCTTTTATGCGGTATTTACCTGGCGGATTATACGAAAATCGCAAAATACAGCAAATACCTGTGTACGGGTATCCTTGTGCTGCTTAGCCTTGCGGCGGTCAGTGATACCTCTTTATTTCCAAAACCCTACCCGCAGCCTTCCTTAAATATCGGCTTTTTCCTGGACTGGCTGTTCCCGCAGCTTTTGAACAGCATCCTGGAATTACTGCATCTTAACTTAAACCGGCTGCTTGCGCTGAATGTTTTTTTCTACCTGTATTTGCCGCTGTATGGGGCTTTGCTGTATTCCTACCGCAACTGCAACGCGAAGAAGCTGTGGCATCTGTTTTTCTATACGGTGCTGCCTGTTTTCCTCTCCGCACAGCTTACGCACGCTGCGGTAAGGATCAACCTTGCCGTTATCCTGTTTCTGATGCTTGGGACTGCCGTGTATAAAGGCTGGTTCCCCATTTTTGCCGCAAGGATCAAATACATTGTTTTTACGTGTATGACTGCCGCCCTTTTACTGTATCCTATTTTTTTAACCGACTACCAGCGCACACGGATACAGGCATGGCTGAATCCTGGTGCATTTCAGGCAACAGGCGGCTATTTGCAGGGGGCGATCCGTGGACTGCTGCACAGCAGCCAGTTGATCGGACATGCCGAATCAAGCTTATCCGGCTATTATCTGCCGGAATATGCCACCGATTATATTCTGTCCTATATGGCCGCTACCTTCGGTATTGCCGCTGCCGCCGCGCTGATTCTGTTCGTCGTTTTGCTTGGCGCGAAGCTGCTGCGTATGTCTTTTCATCAGAAAAACCAGCTTGGCATGATTATGGGGCTTGGGTGCAGCCTTGCGTTTGTGATCCAGTCCGCAGAATATATTTTGGTCAACCTGGCTCTGCTGCCAGCAAGCAGCCTGTACCTTCCCCTGATCTCCTTTGGCGGCAGCAATATGCTGCAAGCATGTGTCCTGTTAGGCATTCTGCTGAGCATTTACCGCTATGAAAACGTAGTGCCTGAACCAAAATATGAAATGAAAAATACATAATTTTGTAACAATATTCACAAAAATGAAAGGAATTAGCAAATGAGACTAACGGATCTTTTTCATCTTGCCGAAAAATATCTTATATTGGGAATGATTGCCGTGGGATTGATCGTGGGAATCTTCTGTATCTGGTATTTTATCCTCTATCGAAGGCTGCTCCATGGCACAGACGGATTTCCGCTGAAAAAGCTGGCAGCCACCGCATTGATTCTCTGTTATCTCGTCATAGTGCTCGGCGCCGTCATGCTGGACCGCAGCAGTATTTGGCAGGCGAGCCGCGCCGTACTGTATCCCTTCCAGTCTTATCTGGATGCCTGGTACAGCTTTTCTGGCAGAGCATGGCGCAATCTGATCCTGAATATCTGCATGTTTGTTCCGCTTGGGCTGCTGCTGCCGTTTTACAGCAGGCGGTTTCAAAAAGCCGTTCCTGTTTATCTTGCCGGGCTTAGCTTTACGCTTGTGATCGAGCTGGCGCAGCTTTTGCTAAAACGCGGAATCTTTGAAACAGATGATATTTTAAATAATACGCTGGGGACGATGATCGGCTATGGGCTGTTCCGCCTGCTACAGTTTTTTTACAGCCGCATACAGGCAAAAAACGGCGCTTCATTAGAACAGCCGTCCGCACTTGCCGCGGCACTTTACCAGCTTCCGCTTGTGCTGACAGCGCTTTTATTTGGAACGATTTTTACCGTATACCAGTTGCAGGAATTTGGCAATCTGCGTGAACATTACATCCACAGGTTCCAGATGTCTGCCGTTGACCTGTCGCTGGAAGCGCAGTTATCCGACAGCCCGCAGTCCGTACCTGTCTACCGGATGCAGATCGCGGATAAAACACAGACACGCGCACTGGCGCAGGATTTGTTTGCCGCACTTGGCACACGCATTGACGATTCTGAGACGCAGATCTATGACGAGACGGCTATTTACTGGGATACAGACAGAACCTACAGCGTCTGGATTGATTTTGCCGGATGCCCGACGCGTTTTACGGACTTTGGCTCTTTTCCTGATGAAGCAGATAAAAAAACGATTGGCAAGCCAGGATGCAGCCAGGCAGAAATTTGTGCCGCGCTGGAAAAGCTGGGTGTAACAGTTCCTGACAGCGCAGCCTTTTCAGACCTGGGCGACGGAGCCTATCGATTTGAGGTGGATACGCTTTTCGATGAACATCTGGTTCAGGGTACGTTAAGCTGTACTTACAATCAGGGAAACCAAATCCATACCTTCCACAACGCTGTAATCACCTACGAGAAAGCGTGTGAACGCCCGATTTTATCCGAGCAGGAAGCCTTCAGGCTGCTTCAAGACGGCAAATTCCGCGCAGATCACTGGAAGGATGGCACTGCTTCTGTCATCATCCATGCTGTCCGCCTGCACTATGTCGCTGACTCCAAAGGGTTTTACCAGCCCGTTTACGCTTTTGACGCAGCGATCGACGGGGAACAGAATGTGATCGAAATACCCGCTCTGCCGTAAAATCCTGCGGTACTTTGTCAACAAGCCTGTCAATTTTTTCATAATTGTCCTAAGGTCTTTTACTGTCAGCCTTTTTATGTTAAGATATCTATAGTTAAGATATCTATAGTTAAGATATTCATCGTTAAGATATCTAGTTGATCAATATAAGAAAGGGTGGAATAAGAAGAATGAAACATACGAAGCTTATAAAAAGACTTGCTGTAGGCATGATCGGCTCCATTGCACTGACATCATTCATTTTGTTTGCCCTGGACGCTTACCTTGCACGCCAGGCAGCTTTGCGCCAAGCAGTGCAGCAGGACGCAGACGCCATAGATAAAGCTGGCAGCATACATCCTGATGAACCGCTGGCGAAAAATACCGTTGAGGACCATCCTTCGATCGGTGCCAGTGAACGGCATATGCTCTACCAGCCGCAGCAGTCGTCCATCGATGGACAATCCGATCCAGATACCCCGTCCGGCGGTGAACCATCCGATCAAGAATTACAGGCTGACAGCAGCATACCATCCGGCCAAAAATCACAGGATGGCAGCAGCGTACCATCCGACAGTGAAGCACACGCGGAGCACAAACAGGCGAACGGCAAAAAACAGCCAGACAAGCAGCCTGCCAAAAACGGACAGGCTTCTGACAAAAAAAACCGTACTTTCCAGACCGTTACCAAAGATTATTTCAAAGACGCTCTTTTTATCGGAGATTCCAGAACAATTGGAATGCAGCAAAGCCAATTGCTGCCTGAGTGCTGTTACTATGCCAAGACCGGTATTGGCATCGGGGATATTTTAACGGAGCGGATCGTCAGCGAGGGCGGTTCTATGATTTCCGTGACGGATGCATTGAGCAGGCATACGTTTGGCAAGGTGTATATTATGATCGGCATTAACGATATCTCCTGCGGTGATGTGGACTGGTTTCTCGGGCAGTATCAGGACATCCTGGATACGGTAGCGCGCACACAGCCGGACGCGGTTGTCTATATCCAGTCAAATATCCCGATGAGCTATGGCACTCAGGATCTAAGCGGATCGTTAAACAACGCAAACCTTGCGCTGCGCAATCAAGCCTCCAGCACTCTGGCGGACTCCAAAACCGTCTTTTATCTGGACATCAGCCAGGTCTATGCCGATGCAAACGGCAATCTTGCCTCTCTCTATACGAGAGACGGGCTGCATGTAAAACCGAACTATTACGCGCTCTGGGTGGATTATCTGCTGCACCACGCCATCGTATACGACTGAAAAAAGAAAGAAAGCAGGTACTACATATGAAATATAAAGCCGTAATCTTTGACCTTGACGGTACGTTACTGAACACCTTAGAAGACCTGATGGATGCTGTAAACTATGCGTTAAAGCAGTATGGATATCCTGCCAGGACGCTGTCTGAGATCCGTGCATTTGTCGGCAACGGCGTCCGTAAGCTGATGGAACGCGCTTTGCCGGACGGTGCTGACAATCCGCAGTTTGAAGCACTGCTGGGGGCGTTTCGTACCTATTATACCGCACACTGTGAGGATAAGACCCATGCATACGACGGTGTGCCTGCGCTTATGCGGCAGCTAAAAGCCGACGGGCTAAAAATAGCCATCGTATCCAACAAGCTGGACAGCGCCGTCAAAGAACTGAACCAGTCTTATTTTAAAGATTATGTACACGCCGCCATAGGAGAGCAAGAAGGCGTCCGCAAAAAGCCAGCGCCGGACATGGTGGAACAGGCGCTTGCCCAGTTGCAGTGCGATAAAAAAGACGCTGTCTATATCGGCGATTCGGATGTGGATATACAGACTGCCGCAAATGCGGGGCTGGACTGCATTTCCGTATCCTGGGGATTTCGGGATGCCGGATTTTTGCGGGAATGCGGCGCCGCTGTTATCGCGGATACCCCGCAGCAGGCATACGAACTTATCACGTCTTAAAAAATGAATCGCACAGCCTGCCGTTCCCTGACATGCTGTGCGATTCGGTTAGTTCTCATCCTTTTTCAAAATCGGCTGGTGAAGCTCCTCATAATTGGTAATCCCATAACCACTGTGCAAAAAGATCTCCCTCTGCGGCGGCGTCATGGTCCGAAACAGGCTGAGCAGGTGCTTTTCCTGTTCAATCGTAGGAAGCGCGGCATTTTTTTCCGTATCGGCTGCCGCGCATATGATATAATCCGCAGACACCTGAAAATAGTCTGCCATGTTCCGTACCATATTGACATCTGGCGTGCGCCTGCCGTTAATATAATTCCCAAGGCATTCCGAAGTAATAAACAAATCATTTGCGATCTGCTGACGGCTTTTCGGATGTCTTTTTACAAGCGATCGAATTCGTTCTGCCATTGTCATTTTATCACTTTCCTTCCCGAAATCAAAACATCAGATCCATCCTCCATCCAAACGTATGACCTGCCCTGTGAGATAGTCATTTCCCGATAACAGCATCCAGGCAAGCTCCGCTACTTCCTGCGGCGTGCCGTACCTGCCTGTAGGTATCTCCTGTTCCAGCTGCGCCCGCTCCTGCGCGCTGAAACAGGCGTTCATCCTTGTATCGATGCATCCGCACGCAATGGCATTGACCTGTATCCCGCTTGGGGCAAGCTCTTTTGCCAGCGCTTTTGTCAGGGCGTTGACCCCGCCCTTGGCAGCAGAATATGCCGCTTCACAGGACGCGCCGGCTTCTCCCCAGACAGAAGAGATATTCAGGATCTTACCGGATTTTTTTCGTACCATGGCGGGAACGGCAAGCTTACAGCAGTAAAAGACAGAGGAAAGGTTGGTGTCCAATACCGTATGCCAATCCTGCACGGACAGTTCCGTTAATAATCCGACCTGCGAGATTCCCGCGTTATTGACTAACAGCCCGATCTCACCCAAGCAAGCCTGTGCCTGCGCAAACATCTGGCTGACTGCCGTATAATCTCCGATATCGCCCATAAGCGGCAGTACGGTGACTCCATATGTTTTTTCCAGCTCCAGGCTCAGTGCTTCCAGCGCTTTTTTGCTGTTTTTGCAGTTGAGTGCCAGGCTGCATCCTTCTGACGCAAGCTTCTTTGCAATCGCTTTGCCAATCCCATGTGAAGCGCCAGAAATAAATGCCGTTTTCATAACCTCAATACCCCCTCTCGTACTCTTAACTATAAATCACATTCTACTATATTCTAATCGCAGAATGCAATCCCTCTCTGTAACTTTTTCACAATTTTTCTCATATTTCGCTAGGAAATTCATTCAATTTGTGCTACAATCAAAACAAAGTTATTCGTAACTTTAGTATAAGAATGGAGGGGTGATGATATGCGCATAACAATCAGCGGCAAAAATCTTGACATCACAGAAGGACTGCGCTCTGCAGTGGAGGAAAAACTATCCCGGCTGGAGAAATATTTTACACCTGAAACAATCGTGAATGTTACACTCAGCGTTACCAAAAAACGCCATCAGAAAATGGAAGTCACCATACCGGTAAAAGGACATATTATCCGCGCGGAACAAGAAAGCGACGATATGTATGTTACGATCGACCTGGTAGAAGAAGTCATCGAAGCACAGCTTAAAAAATACCGTCAAAAGCTGGTCAGCCAGCAGCAGAGCGCGGGGAGCTTTAAGCAGGAATTTATTGATTCCGAGTCTCCTGCGGAGGAAGAAGTTCAGATTATCCGTTCCAAAAAATTTGGAATGAAGCCAATGTTTCCTGAGGACGCGTGCGTGCAGATGGAACTGCTTGGCCATACTTTCTTCGTATTCCGCAACGCGGAGACGGATGATGTCAATGTCGTTTACAAGAGAAAAGACGGCAATTACGGCTTAATCGAAGCTGAAAATTAACGGTATCCGCCAGGACAGCCTGCCGCACCGGTTGTACGGGTTTCCCTGTATGTCCCGCATTTTATGTACATTTCGTCATAAAATGCGCCAGAATGACATCCCAAGACGACTGCAATTGTAATATAATATGCATAAGTGCCGAGAAAGGGGAACCATGTTACAACACGACTTATTGATACCAGCCGATAACGAGCTGAATATCAGGACACTGAACGATGTAGCTGCCGAGTACTTTGCATTAGGGCTGAAAGACCTGTCCTACCAGATCTGGGACAACCTGTACCAGAAGCTCCAGGACAATGCCGATACTTGTAAACAGCTTCTGCCTGTGATTAGCTGCAATATGGCAAATATGCTCCGTCACGCAGGCGCTGACGAAGAAGCATACCAGGTGTTAACACAGGGGCTTAGGGGCTGTTTTGGATCAGGCAGGGCATATGCAATGCCGGAGCTGATCATGCAGTTATTAATCCTTCGGATCAAAGAAGGGGAGAAAGAGGCGCCGCATACAGATCTGCCCCTGGAAGAGATACTGGAACGAAATTTTATCCTGTACTTTGACCAACAGGATTCATAACGACAATCATACGAAAAATCAGCATATTTACAAAATTTTACATAGGATGAAATGGCACTTAAACAAAAAGCAGCGCGGCGCAGATCCGTTGCTGCTTTTTTAATTATTTTCGATTCTTTATTGTCATTGCCGAATAAATGGTTTACTATAATACATACAGAATCTACGATTGAAGAAAGGAACTCATTATGAAAATTGTCGTATTAGCTGGCGGTTTAAGTACGGAACGGGACGTATCCCTGTCAACCGGCAGCATGGTAAGTAACGCGCTGCGGCGCAAGGACCACCAGGTGGTTCTGCTGGACGTATTTCTGGGCTGCGGCAAGGCTGGTGACGATATCACTCATCTGTTTGAAGCAGCGGCTGGCTCTGAGATTAAACCCATAAACGTCCCTGACCAAGCCGCCAGCCTCGCGTCTGTCAAAGCGATGCGCGAAGATCCGTCCGACTGCTTTTTCGGCCCGAATGTCATAGAACTATGCCGCGCTGCCGACATCGTATTTTTGGCGCTGCACGGAGAAAACGGAGAGGACGGGCGTATCCAGGCAGCGTTTGACCTGTTCGGTATCCGCTATACCGGAAGCGGCTATTTAAGCAGTGCCATCGCTATGGACAAAATACTTAGCAAGCAGTTTTTTGCCGCTGCCGGCGTCCCGACGCCCCGCGGCATCTCTATGAAGCGCACTGAACGCATCCACGATGCCGCGAAAACGGGACTGCCGCTTCCATGTATCAGTAAACCGTGTCACGGCGGCTCCAGCGTCGGTATTTCCGTGATCCATACACCAGAGGAATATACGGCGGCATTGGACCAGGCGTTCCAGTGGGAGGACGAGATCCTCTTGGAAGAGTATATTCAGGGGCGGGAATTTTCCGTAGCCGTCATAGAGTCCAAACCTCTGCCTGTCATTGAAATCGCTCCGCTGAAAGGGTTTTATGACTATGTCAACAAATACAAAGCTGGAAGCACCATCGAGACCTGCCCTGCCGACCTGCCTGCCGATATCGCAAAACAGATTCAGGATTATGCCGTCTCTGCCGTCAGCGCACTTGGCATCAGTACTTATGCACGGGCGGATTTTATGCTGAGCGCCAGCCATCAGATCTATTGCCTGGAGGTCAATACTCTGCCGGGCATGACGCCTACGAGCCTGCTCCCGCAGGAGGCACATGCCGTCGGCGTCAGCTTTGACGACTTGTGCGAGCATTTGATCCAGATTTCGCTGAAAAAACATCAGGCTGGCAATTAATCAAAGGCAATTTATCAGATAAGAGAGGGTACAGAAATGAAAGATATGACGTTAGACGCTATGGCAAAAGCATGTCACGGGCAATTATGCGGCGCCAATACGATGCAGTATCTAAACGCCAGGGGAATCGTCATTGACAGCCGTATGGTTCAGGACGATGATGTATTTGTAGCAATCAAAGGAGAACGCACAGACGGGCACCGCTATATCGAGCAGGTGTTTGCAGACGGCGCGCTTGCTGTCGTCACAGAACAGCCTTTAACGATTCCCAAGCCTTATATTCTGGTCAAATCTACCAGGCAGGCATTAAAAGACCTTGCCGCTTATTATGTAAGCCGCCTGGACGTAAAAGTCGTCGGCATCAGCGGCAGTGTCGGCAAGACCAGTACCAAAGAGATGATTGCCTCTGTGCTGTCCCAGAAATACCAGGTACATAAGACCGAAGGCAATTACAATAATGAAATCGGGCTGCCGCTTACGATTTTTAAGCTCCAGGAAAGCCACCAGGTTGCCGTGCTGGAAATGGGCATCTCCGATTTTGGAGAAATGCACCGCCTTGCCGCCATCGCACGCCCGAATATCGCCGTACTTACCAATATCGGGCTGTCCCATCTAAAGACGCTCGGTTCCAGGGAAGGGATTTTAAAAGCAAAGACAGAAATGTTTGAACACCTGCAAGACGGCGCCTGTGTCGTATTAAACGGAGACGACGACCTGCTATGCGGGATTACACAGGTTCAGGAAAAACCGCCCGTTTTTTACGGAATCGGCAAAAGCCGCCCACAGACGGCACGGTACGACAGCAAACAGGTGTATGCGGACGATATCGAAAATCTGGGGCTGCAAGGAATCCGCCTGACGATCCATCTTGCAGACGATGCGATGCAGGTCCGCATCCCAATCCCCGGCGAGCACAACGTCTATAACGCACTTGCGGCAGCGGCTGTCGGCAGGCAGCTTGGGCTTACCAATGCCGAAATCAAAGCCGGCATTGAAAACGCAAGGACGATTGACGGGCGCACCAACCTGATCGAAACCAGGAATATGACTGTGATCGACGACTGCTACAACGCCAACCCGCTTTCCATGAAGGCATCCATCGATGTACTTGCTACCGCGCTTGGGCGCACCGTCGCCGTTTTGGGCGATATGGGCGACCTGGGACAAGACGAGCGCAGCCTGCATTATGAAGTCGGCAGGCATCTTGCCCAAAAAGGCATTGATATCTTATTCTGCGCCGGCACGCTCTCGCATGAAACCGCGCGTGCCGTCCGGGAACACAATCCTTCCTGCGCTGTCTATGAATTTGAAGCCAGAGATGACATGTTAAAGGAGCTGCTTCCATTTTTACAGGAAGGGGATTCCGTACTTGTCAAGGCTTCTCACTTTATGAAGTATGCGGAGGTTGTGGAAGCGATTATTACGATGTAACATGCAGGCTTTTCGTATAAAAAATCTGCCGCACGGAGTGAAGCATACTCCCTGCGGCAGACTCTTTTTATCAGATGCGTTCTTCCTGTATTTTTGCTATTTTATCTTTCTTGGATCTTTCCTTCTTGGATCTTTCTTGGATTTTTCCTTCTTATATCATTAATTCTTACATCTTTCCTTCTTCTATCTTTAATTCTTCCTCAAGCATCCCTCGTATCATATCCTGTACATAGCTTCCAAGATGCTTACGCTGCTCTTTGTCAAGCTGCCTGACGTAAATCGGCTCGCCGTAGGTTAAAGTTACGCGCGTCCGCTTTACAAACGGTACATGCTTTTCAAAAATATCCGCAGTATGCACCATCGCCATCGGGATAATGGCACATCCGGTTTTTTCCGCCATTTTAAAGCTGCCTTCTTTAAATGGAAGCATATCTGTCTCCCTTTCGGCAAGGCTTCTCGTTCCTTCCGGGAAGATACACATCGAAATACCGTTCTTGATCTGGTCGATTCCAGTCAGTATCATCTTCATCCCTGCCTTGATATCCGTACGGTCTAAAAACAGACAGTGCAGGCGCTTCATCCAGATTCTTAAAAACGGGATCTTCAACATACTGTCTTTTGCCACATATCCGGTCAGCCGCGGGCATCTGGCGTATGTGATAATCGTGTCATAAAGCCCCCTGTGGTTGCCGACATATAATACCGCCTCATCCTTCGGCACATGCTCCTCCCCATAGACGTCTACCTTTACGCCTGAGATCAGCAATACGACGCGGAAAGCAAACTGTACGGTGCGCAGGCAGATCAAATCCTGCCGATAAGGATTAAACCGCCCGATCACCCAGGTAATCCCCCAGATCAGGATGCCAATCAGAAAAAACACAATTAAGAACACAATAATCAAAATGGAACGAATCATACCTTCCCCCTACTCGCTGCTATTTTTCTCCGCTCTCATTATATGAAATATTTTCCATACTTGCAATATCTTTTTCATATTTCGTATAGTGGATAAGTCCTGCACATACATATAGGAATAAGAAAACTGCGGCAGTCAAAATCATGAATATCACTCCACGCATCAAGTCCAGGCATTCCGCCTGCATCGTCCTGCTCATCGTAATCGCGGCGGCACTTGTCCTTGCGCTTTTCTCCGGCTGTGCCCCGATGAAACAGGAACGCAAAAAGCTAAAAGATGTCGACTATACGATTCTGAAAGACCGGGAGATCCCGGAAAAATTAGCGGCAGCCATCGAGCAGAAAAAAGAAGCAGAATTCAAAATATCGTTTGAAACAGACAGTGACCTGTACCTCGTCCATGGCTACGGAGAACAGGAAACCGGCGGCTACAGCATCGTAGTACATGACCTGTACCTAACGGAAAATGCACTATATTTTGATACCGAACTGCTCGGCCCTGAAAACGGTTCTAACCCGCAAAAGAAGCCAAGTTATCCATATATAGTGGTTAAAACGAAAAAGTATAAACAAAATATAGTATTTGAATAGGGAAAGACATTGACTTTTACCATGTTGAGTGCTATACTATATCTAGTGTTTTTGAAATGCTATAAGAGGAGGACGAGAAGATATGCAGCGGACAGATATTGATAAAGTACGTGCTTCGGTGCATCAGCAATGCGGGAGCAAAGTAATGATTCAACTTGATAGAGGCAGGAACAAAGTAGACATACAAAGCGGTGTAATACAGGGCGCTTATCCAAGCGTATTCACTGTTTTGGTAGACGACAAGGATGAAAAAAATCCTCCGCAGCTTCTGTCTTTCAGCTATTCAGATATTATTACACGTGATATACGAATGAAATTATGCTAATCAAATTCATAAAATCCCCCGATACCGAATAGGATATAAAAAACGTTCAGTATCGGAGGATTTTTTATTGGATTTTATAAAGAAACTGTTACAGGTAAATCAGGAGCGGGGACGCTCATCCATCCAGATCACCGTCGAAAATGACTTTAACCTGCCGGATTACGAACCGGATATGATAAAGCTGATTGACCGCAAAGGCAGCACCCGCATTCATGAGACAAGGGTCGAGCCAGACCAGGTCGTCGTAAACGGCGCGCTGCTGTTCCAGGCATTATATAAATGTACGGAATCGGGAAATATTTGCAGCCTACAGGGAGACATCCCATTCACTGAAACCATACATATGGAAGGTGTCCAGGAGACCGACCAGCTTGTCCTGCAAAGCAGCATGGATGACTTAACGCTTGGCATGATTAATTCCCGCAAGCTCAATGTGCGCGCACTGATTGAGCTGCATGTAGCTGACCAGATGGAACAGCAGATCGAGCTGCCGACAGGGATTGAGAACAGCTCTGTACAGGCACTGTACCAGCAGCAGAAGATGCTGCAACTATTAACTCAGAAAAAAGATATCTGCCGTATCCACAGCGAGATCCTGCTGCCGTCCAACCGTCCGAATATCAGCAAACTGCTCTGGCAGTCCGTACAGCTCCGCGGGCTGGACAGCCGTATCCGCTCCGGCGAAATCGAGCTGTCCGGCGAGCTCTTAGTCAATATTTTATACCGCAGTGAAGAGGATGAAAAGCAGATTCAGTGTATGGAGACAACCGTCGCGCTGCACGAGCGCATCTCATGCAGTGAATGCGACCCGGAAACGATCTTTAAGCTGGTTCCTGTACAGGTACAGCTTGAAGTAACCCCAACAGCCGATGAGGACGGCGAAAACCGCGTCCTGATGCTGGAAGGCACACTGGACTTTTACTTGCGGGTATGGCGCGAAGAAAACCTCCAGATCCTGGAGGACGCTTATTCTCTGATGGATGAGCTTGTACTGGAACGCGAGCCCGTCAACCTGCAAAGCCTGTTAGTAAAAAACGATTCCAAATTCAAGACCGCAGACCAGCTCCAGATTGAAAACCAGCCTGCCGAGATCTTACAGCTCTGCGCCAGCGTCGGCGAAATCTTTATCGAGGACAGCCGCATTGTCCAGGACGGCATTGAAGCCGAAGGGATTTTAAAAGTCCGTATGCTCTATATTACAGCAAGCGACGATATGCCGATCGGCATTGCAGAAGGCGTCGTGCCATTCAGCCGCCAGATCGAAGCAGAAGGCATCCATCCAGACGACACCTACGAGCTCTCAGCCGGAATCGACCAGTTAACGGTGATCCTTGCCGATAACAGCCAGGCTGACATCAAAGCAGTGATCGGGCTGGACGCGATCGTTTTCCGCAGGCAGGACAGCTCCTTAATCACCGGCATCCAGCAGCAGCCTGTCGACCTGGAGCAATATGAAAAGCAGCCGGGCATCGCTGGGTATATCGTCAAATCCGGCGACCGCCTGTGGGATATTGCCAAAGAGCACCATACCACCGTCGCAGACGTGATGCAGATGAACCAGCTATCCAGCGAGCATGTCAACCGCGGTGACAAGCTGTTAATTGTGAAGCAGATGGGGGTTCCTGCTGGAGCTTAATGGAAGCTAGGCAGAAGATCTGGCAGCCGAATAAAAGATAAACACCGAACCGAATCGTGTTTATCTTTATATTCGGCACGCATTGCAATTGAAGTTACTCTTTAATTTTATCAATATCTGTAAGATTGACCCCCAGATTATTAAGTAATGCTTTTAAAATAAGATATTCTTCTTTTAACTCTGCATATGTTTCGGCTGCCTTCTCTTTTCTCGCTAAAAGCATATACTTTTGAATCTTTCTAAATTCTTCCATAGCATTTTTCATAATTTCTTCTTTCGACATTTCCATTACCTCCATATTCTCACCGCCTTTAAGATGAATGCAGTTGATAATTGCTATCATTATTATAGCGTATGTGGCTGAGAGTGTAAACCCTATACACAGCAAACAAATGTTTTGGGCATTTATTCATAAAAGTTCAAAAAAAATTCACATAATTTTACATATAGATTGTGCAACTGCGGTTGAAATTTTTTGAAAGCCGTGCTATACTAGTCCCTGGACACATAGATTAAAACACTTAAAGGAGCATTGAGTTGAAAAAAAACAAAATTTATCTAAAAAATACGTCCAGAAAAATCGCTTCATTATTGCTGATAACCGCTGTCAGCATTACCTCCTTACAGCCGGCATTTGCCAGCCGTAAATCACAGGCACAGGATGCTAAGAAAGCAGCGGAAAGCAACTTAAATACAGTAAACAATAACATTAACAGCATTTCAAGCAAACAGCAGCAGTTACAAAAAGAAATTAACGCACTGGATGCTGAGCTGGTTGACCTTCTGGTTAATATAGATATCCTCTCGGACGAGCTGGATCAGCAGGAAATAGAAATTAAACAGGCTAATCAGGATCTCACAGCCGCTAAAAAAGAAGAACGCGACCAATACGAGCGCATGAAAAAGCGTATCCAGTATATGTATGAACGCGGCGACAGTTCTTTTTTGGAAGCCCTGCTCGGCGCAACGAGTATGGACGACTTTTTAAACCGCGTCAATTATTTCAACGCGGTACACGAATATGACAGGGACCAGCTCGAAGTATATAAAGAAACCAAACAGCAGGTCATTGATTTAAAAACACAGCTTCTGGAAGAACAGTCTGAAATGGAAGAAATGCAGGATAACTATAAGGCGCAGGAAGCTGAGCTGAAAAGCATGGTATCCAGAAAAGAAGCTACGATGGATGATTTTGATTCTCAGTTAGCGCAGGCGGAAGTATTAGCCGCGGCTTATAAAGAAACTATCCAGCAGCAGAATCAGATTATCCGCGATGAAGAAGAAAAAGAACGTCTTGCAAGAGAAGCAGCAGAACGTGCTGCAAGAGAAGCAGCGGAAGCGGCAGAACGCGCCGCAAGGGAAGCAGCAGAGGCGGCACAGCGAGAAGCAGCACAGCGCGCCGCAGAACAGGCACAGCAGGCTGCACAACAAGCAGCGCAGCAGACACCGGCACCACAGCAGCCGTCCAGCGGTTCATCCTCTGGAAGCAGCACACCGTCATCCGGCAGCAGTTCATCTTCTGGAAGCAGTTCCGGTGCAAGCAGTGCTCCGGCAGTCAGTCCTTCGGGCGCTACCGGAAGCGACGTAATTAGTTATGCAACACAGTTTATTGGCAATCCTTATGTATGGGGCGGCACGAGCCTGACCAATGGAGCAGACTGCTCTGGGTTTGTTATGAGTGTCTATGCACACTTTGGCTACTCCCTCCCGCATAGTTCCGCAGCGCAGGCAGGCTGCGGCAGAGGCGTCAGCTATGCAGAAGCACAGCCAGGCGATATTATCTGCTACAGCGGGCATGTTGCATTATATATGGGCGGCGGCAGAATCGTCGGAGCGCAAAGCTCACGGACTGGCATTACAACACAGAATGCGACTTACCGGACGATTATTGCGGTTCGCAGAATTATTAATTAGCTTTCTTTTGTACATCTATACATATCCATTTTTTATGGTCGCCAGAAAACGGGATTTACGGATCTCGTTTTTTGGCATTTTAAGGAAGCTGTCTGAAAAAACGAAATCAGGCTTGAAAACTGCATTTATCTGTGATATAATAAGGGGAAACCGCAAAAGCGGCTCTATCCCATTGATAACAGCATTAACCCTAAAAAGGGTCAGCCGTCACTACTGGTAATAGCGGCGGCTATTTCTTTTTTCCCTTGAAAATCTGATAGCAAAGATTCACAAGGGCTACAACGAAGATCCCAGTCTGTATAAGCTCTGAATATGTAATCATTGTATCGCCCTCCTTTCTTCCGTGCCAAAGGGCATGATATCTGGAGGGCTACCTTGAACCCTCCGAATGAAAAAGAGGGATAAAGCCGCCTTTGGCTTCTCGGTTTCCCATATTGGCAATATACCACATTTTTCTATATCCGGCAATCATCTAAAAAATAAAATGAAAAATATCCCTACATCCCTTGCGAAAAATGAAAACATGTTTATAATGATACATGGTACAATGATCAAACAGAAAACAAAGTTGAGATGAGGATGAAAATATGCATATAAAGTTAGGCAGAAACGATAAGTGCTGGTGCGGCAGCGGAAGAAAATACAAGCAGTGCCACCAGGCATTTGATGAGAAAATCGCACGCATCGCTGACCAGGGACATCCGGTTCCTGAACGGGAAATGATCAAAAACGCACACCAGATCGCAGGCATCCGCCAGAGCGCCAAAATCAATATCGCAGTATTGGACTATATCGCGCAGCAGATCCGCCCGGGCATGAGTACTGAAGAGATCGACCAGATGGTCTATGACCGTACAACGAAGATGGGCGGTATGCCGGCTCCCCTGCATTACGACGGCTATCCTAAGAGCGTCTGCACGTCGGTCAATGACCAGGTATGCCACGGCATCCCTTCCAAAGATGTGATTTTACAGGAAGGCGACATCGTCAACGTAGACGCGTCTACGATTTTAAACGGTTATTTTTCGGATTCGTCACGTATGTTCTGTATCGGCGAGGTCAGCCCGGAGAAAAAGAAGCTGGTAGAGGTCGCAAAGGAATGTGTTTCGCGCGGGCTGGAAGCGGTGAAGCCATGGGGATTTTTAGGAGATATGGGACAGGCGGTTCACGACCACGCTTTTGCAAACGGCTATACGGTCGTACGTGAGATCGGCGGGCACGGCGTCGGGCTGGAATTTCATGAAGATCCGTGGGTCAGCTATAACAGCAAGCGCGGCGAAGAAATGCTGATGGTGCCAGGCATGATCTTTACGATTGAGCCAATGGTCAATATGGGCAAGGCAGATATTTTTGTAGATGAAGTCAATGACTGGACAGTCTATACCGAGGACGGCAAGCCTTCCGCACAATGGGAGATTATGGTGCTGGTAACCGAGGACGGCGCCGAGGTGCTTTCTTACTAAGAGATGCGACAGGAAGGAGAACTGCCAGTGAAACATCCAGACATAAAGATTTTTGCAATGACACATAAAGCGTTCACCCCGCCGCCAGACCCGATGTACGTCCCCTTACAGGTCGGCAGTGCCTGTCACGAGCCGCTTGGCTATGTCAGGGACGATACCGGCGACCATATTTCAGATCTGAATGCTTATTACAGCGAGCTGACAGGCGTATACTGGCTGTGGAAAAATTATCACGATGCGCAGATCGTCGGCATCTGCCATTACCGGAGGTATTTTATCTCAGAAAACGGACGGCTGTACAGCGGCGCACAGATCAGCCGTCTGCTCTGTGATTATGATATGATCGTCACAAAGAAGCTGGAGCTGCGTATGCCTTATTACGACGGCTTCGCCGCCACGCATGACGAAAAAGACCTGATCGAAACAGAACGTGTCGTAGCAGAAAAATATCCAGAATACGCCCCGCTGTTTCATGAGATGGTGCACAAAAAAGAGACGTATTTTGCAAATATGATGATCTGCCGCAAAGAGCTGTACGATGCATATTGTACATGGCTGTTTGACATTTTATTTGAAGTGCAAAAACGCATCGATACGACCGGATACGACAATTACCGCAAGCGGGTCTACGGGTTTTTGTCCGAATTTCTGCTGACTGTGTGGATCGTACACAATGGGCTGCATGTATATGAAAGCTGCGTGGGAATGAGCTGTGAAAAACGCGAGACCGCAGAGATCAAACATGCCATGTCAGCCTATTTTGCCAGGCAGGACTTGGCGGGCGCAAAGCAGTATTTTTTGCAGCAGCTTGAAAAACGCCCGGACGTCCTGATGGAAGCGTCGGATATCCTTGGCGAGCTAAAGCTGTGTATGCAGGTAATCTCCACCTGTGAATACGAAAAACGAAACGGCGAACAGACCATGCTGGAACGCGGCATGTCTTTTGAAGAGCTGCTTTCCCAGATGAAGCAGTTAAACCGCTTTATCGAAAAGCTCCCTGTCGAAAAAGGTTCTGGTACCCTGCTGGCAGACGCCCACACCGCAAGCCTGGCCGAACAATACGTAAACGAACATCCCGTATCGATGACGGCATTGCAGATTGCAGCGGTTGTTTTCGGAAAGATTTCGATTTAACGCAACCTCCTTCTGTCTTTTTGCGTTTTTATAATCAGAACGATTAGAATGCAGCCTACCACCGCATTCGGACAGGAGGACACGATTATGAAAAGAAGATTAGCAGCAATCTTATGCACAGGCATCTTAGGCATCAGTTTACTTACAGGCGGCTGCGGAGGTTCTGCAAAAGACGGCGCAGACTCCGGCGGCAGCTACGCATCCAATGATACGGCAATGCAAGAAAGCCCGTCCGCAGGCGCCATGGATACAGCTCCCGCACCAAATGAAAAATCAGAACTGCAAACAGAATCCAGTACCGCCGATTCCGCCGCACCGGAAAGCGGCGAAGCCGCTTCCCTGGACGGCAGCGCAGCAAGCGCCGTAAAAAGCCAGAACCAAAAGCTGATTTTTACCTACAACTATTCCGTAGAAACAAAAGAATTTGATTCGTTTTATGAAAAGATCAGCAAAAAAACAGAGCAGGTCGGCGGCTATGTAGAAAACTCTGAGACGAACGGCAGCGTTTCCGACGGCATCAACCGCTACGCGACGCTGACACTTCGTATTCCCGCAAATCAAATGAACCAGATGCTGTCGCTTTTAGACAGTGATTCCAACGTCACCTACCAAAGCCGCAGCAGCGAAAATGTCACGCTGCGCTATGTCGATATGGAAAGCCATCTCAAAGCGCTGCGTATCGAGCAGGAAACGCTGTTGCAGCTTATGGAAAAGGCGGATAAGCTCAAAGACGTTATTGCGCTGCAAAGCCAGTTGACGCAGATCCGATATGAGATCGAATCTTATGAATCGCAGCTTCGGATGTATGATAACCTGGTAGAATACAGCACGCTGTATCTGAACATTACAGAGGTGGAACGCACCACAAACGTTGCGTCTGCAAAGACGACATTTTTTGAGGAAATCAGCAATCTGTTTTCCGATAACCTGTATGGAGTCGGGCAGTGGCTCCGCGCCGCTGTGATCTGGCTGATCGGCTCCCTGCCGATTTTGGTTCCGCTTGCGGTGATAATTGCAGCCGTTATTTTCTTCCTTGCAAAAAAACGCAGGCGCATCAG
This sequence comes from uncultured Eubacterium sp., assembly GCA_947090545.1. Taxonomy (GTDB): domain Bacteria; phylum Bacillota; class Clostridia; order Lachnospirales; family Lachnospiraceae; genus Eubacterium_J. The sequence continues at coordinate 21,518 of CAMUPC010000021.1, forward strand.
AAACTACGTGCCAGCCTCTCCCGCGGAACCGCCTGTTATGAATGTGACAAACGAAGAAGATCCCAAATAAATCTGGAGCCAAAAAGGACGCTGTAATTCATAGATGCAGCGCCCTTTTTCTGCCTATCGTTTCCACAACAGCTTACAGTCTCATCCGCTGTCCCATAAAAATAGCCCTGATTTCGTCTCTGTATTCGCAAAGCCAGCATAGATTCTCCAACTCCACTGATTCGCTGCCACAGATGGAAAAAAACGGATTGCATTTCTGCAATCAAGATGCTAAAATACTATAGCAAAAGGAGATCATTTATGGAGATTGAAATAAGAGCTTACGAGGAAAAAGAACTGCCTGCTATCATCCAGATCTGGAATGAAATTGTAGAAGCAGGCACAGCTTTCCCGCAGGAAGAGACGTTAACACTCCAGACGGGAAAACAGTTTTTTGATTCACAGGACTGTACCGCTGTCGCTGTCCACGCCGATACGGGCAAGGTCTGCGGATTGTACATCCTGCATCCCAACAACATCGGGCGGTGCGGCCATATCTGCAATGCCAGCTTTGCCGTCCATGCAAACATGCGCGGGCAGCATATCGGTGAAAAATTAGTGCTGGACTGTCTCGCACAGGCAAAGCAGCATGGATTCGAGATTGTGCAGTTGAATGCAGTCGTCGCATCAAATATCCATGCACGCCGCCTGTACGAGCGTCTCGGCTTTATCCAGCTTGGGACAATACCCGGAGGTTTTCGTATGAAGGACGGCAGCTATGCAGACATTTGCCCTTACTACCGCACGCTGTAGGCGCCAAGCTTACCTGCCTTCCACAGCCGGAAACCAGACAGCCATTTCATTTTCCCCTCTGTTTGCCCATGCAAAATACGGGATCATATGAAGCTGTGCCGGCTCATATTTTGGTGCTTCATATGTTACATAAAGCCTGCCTGTTTGTTCCGGTTTTCTTTTCTTTCGCGCAGATACGCTTAACGAAGGATATTTGCTGCCTTCGATCGTAATCTCTCCTGCCTGTACGGGCTGCGAAGGAAGGATCTGGTACTCATGCAGGCTTTTTCCATTGTCAGCCTCTTCCGCACAGTACACAATCGGCCCGCGCATTACAGCGGCTTTTCCAAAATCCTCCCGCACACGATCATCCGCCTGATAAAAGCGCACCTCCATCGCAAAGTCCAGCACAACCTGGCTGCCTGGCTCCCAATTGCCTTCGATATAGTAATATCCCTTTTCTTCCCTGCATTTATAATTGTCAGGCACCTGCGCGTCCCAGTTCCCGCACCAGCCAGGAATCCGCACGGCAAGCTTCATGCAAACTGCTTCCTCACCTGTATACGTCACTGTTACCTTACCGTCCCATGGCATCCCGGACTGTACCGCAAACGAAGCGGTCTTGCCGCCAAGCTGCTTTTTCACCTCACCCGACAAAGCCAGGTGCATAAACAGCGTATCCTCATTTTCCGTATACGCATACGCCGGAATAGAGCTTACAAGCCTTGCCACGTTCGGCGGGCAGCAGGCGCAGCCAAACCATTTCTGGCGTACCGGCTTTACATGAAACTTGCGCTCGTCCTTATGGCACGCCTCCGGCAGCACTTCCAGCGGATTCACATAAAAAAAGCTCTTGCCGTCCAGCGCCATGCCGCTTAATACACTATTATAAAGCGCCAGCTCCATCACATCGCCGTAAGTCGCATCTGGCTCCATCTCCAGCATTCTCCTGGCAAAAAAGACCAGCCCGATCGAAGCGCACGTTTCCGCATAAGCCGTATCATTCGGCAGGTCAAACGGAAAGGAAAACGATTCTCCGATATGTGTCCCGCCGATCGCCCCGGTAATATACATTTTTTCCTGTACGATACTGTCCCACAGCCGCCTGCACGCTTCCTTTAACTGCGCGTCGCCGGTAATCCTAGCCACATCTGCCATGCCAGAATACAAATAAACCGCCCGGACCGCATGTCCGACAGCTTCGTCCTGTTCGCGTACCGGACGGTGCGCCTGGTAGTACTGATAACGCTCTCCCGCCTGCTGCGCGGCATGATTCTGCCTTCCCTCTGCTTCGCTATCCCAATAATACGGCAGCTTTCCTCTCTCATCGATAAAATATCGCGCCAGCTTTAAATAGCGTTCCTGCCCGGTATGCTCATACAGGCGCACCAGCGCCATTTCCGCAATCTCGTGTCCCGGATAGCCCTTGCATTTGCCCTCATCCGTCCCAAAACAGCGTTCCACATAATCCGCATACTTCATAGCCGCCTTTAACAGCTTGTCCTTCCCGGTCGCCTGGCCATAAGCAACCGCCCCTTCAATCAAATGCCCCAGGCAGTACAGCTCATGATGGTCTTTCAGGTTGGAAAAACTTCTGTCCATGCCGTTAATAATATAATACGTATCCAGATACCCATTTTCCATCTGCGCCGCACATACAATATCAATCGCCTCGTCCGCCGTCCGCTCCAGCTCTTCGTCCGGGTGGTTCACAAGAGAATATGCTACCGCTTCAATCCATTTGGAAAAATCACTGTCCTGAAATACGAACCCATAGAACCGGTCCTCCAGATGGTCCATATCCTCCGGCAGCGATTCAAATCCGCGAAACGTATACACTGGCTCTTCAAACGCTGCCCCTTGTTCCCTTTTCTGCTGCATCAGCCTGCCCGCAACCTTAAAATTACGCATACAAAAGCTTGGGCTGGCGCCTTCGACACGGTCATTTAAGATCTCCCACTGATAAGGAATGACTTCCCTGCGCACAAGCTCCATATTCTCTTTCCAAAATCCGTCTGCCGCCTGAAACTGGCGCAGCGAAATCGGCTGATTTTGATTTTCCATGCTTCGACTCCCTTCTCACATGCTCTTCCACTCCATCTCATCCTGCATCGGCACAAAACCATACTTTAGATACAGCGGCTTTCCCGCCTGCGTAGCTTCCAGCGTAACCTGCAAGATCCCTCTGTCTGCCGCTTCCTTCATCAGCACGTCCAGCATCTTATAAGCAATGCCCCTGCGCCTGTACGCGGGATCTGTATACATATTCATAATATAAGCTTTTTTGCCGCTTGCATTATGGTACGTCGGCATCACCTGGTAAAAGCTGATCCCACCCGCGCCAATCACCTTATCTGCATCATAGACAAGATAAGCGGCACACAAATCGTCTTGAAACGCCCTCTGATAATACCTTGCCGATTCTGCCTCTGTCTCAGGCATACCCGCATCCTCCGGCAGCTTGTTCGCCGCACGCAGCACCTTGATTCTTGTCTTAACAAGCACATCCAAGTCTGCAAGCCCCGCTTTTTTATAAAAATAATGCCCGATCCTTGCAAATAATACGGGTGTAATGTCTGGATAAGTCAGATTTTGCGGAATCATGCCAAACGTTTGTACCTCTGCCATCTCACTGTCCGGCAAGCCTTGCAGCTCTTTAATTTGAGCCGTAAATACCATCCCGTTTGCACCCGCTCCTGTTTCTGGCTCCCCCGCCCAGTAATCGCATAGCGGCTGGATCGTATATGACACAGCGCCTGACTCTTCATACAGTTCCCGTTTTGCCGCTTCCATAGGCGTTTCGCCAGGCTCTATATGCCCGCCCTGCGTCTCCCAGGTGGTACGCTCCTTATGGCGGCTTAATAAGATTTTTCCGTTATAAACGGACAGTATTACAACATACCGGTACTGCCCAAGCTCTGACAATGGATAGGTTTTGCAAATCATACTGAATGCCTGCTCTTTCTTTGGTTTTGTTTTTTCATTATAGCGCTCATTGGGACATTGTGCAACAATAATTCAAACACCCAAAAAACTACATTCCCAATATCCATTGATTTTCAAAGGCTGGTCTGCTTTTTTCAGCCCATAAAAGCTTTCTATTACCAATCGGTACATCCTCCCGGCAGCAAGCTCTTCATCCTCAAGCGCCAGCCTGACCGTCACCTTCCCATTCTCCACCTTTCCAGCAGCCTCCTCCTGCAATCCTTCCGCCGATGCAATGACTTTTCCCGCCTCATCCATAATCCGATAATCTCCAAGCGCTGCTTCCCCTGTTTCAAGCTCACGATACGGCGCTTTCTTCCGATCAGAAAACTGAATCTGCACAGACAGCAGCCTCTCTTTTTCCTGTAGTATCGAAACAGCGCGAACCTCTATCTCATGCTCCCCCGCCTGGTACTCCATTCCTGTCACAACACCATTCCACCGGACAGTATCCTGAAAATACCCAAGCAGCGACCTCGCCGCAGACGGCACACACGCCGCAAACACACATACCAGCACGGCCGCTGCCGCAGCCATCCTTTTACGGACTCCGCCTGCGCGCCCAAATAGCCTGCTTCCTGCCTGATAATCCTCCGCTTCCTGAATGTACTGCTGATCCATTGCGCTTGCCAATTTTGAAATCTCTTCCCGCTTCATAGCTCATAGCCTTCTTTCTTTAAATATTTTTTCAGCTTTCCCCGTATACGAAAAAGCCTGACAGATACACTGTTTTCACTGCGCTTTACCTTTGCCGCTATCGCGCCAACCGAATCCGCATACCAGTAACGCCTGACAAAAATCACACGGCTCTCCTGATCCAATAACCCCAAAAACCGATTGAGCGCATGTGACAATTCCTTTGCCGCTACTTCGGATTCCACCGAATCCACTGACGCGAAGCACTCCTCCAGCTCATCCAGCACCGCATCATAATGACTGCTGCGCTTTACCGCCGCCGCAGCATGATATTTTGCAACCGAAATATTTCGGACAATCCGGCATACATAAGCAAGCAGCCGCTCCGGTTTCTGCGGCGGAATCGAGTTCCATACACCCAGATAAGCATCGTTCACGCATTCCTCTGCATCAAGCGGATTATGCAAAATATTGTACGCAACCTTTTTGCATACAGCCCCATATTTTTTTGCCAGCTCGGTGACTGCCTGTTCGCTGCGCGCATAAAACAGTTCAATAATCCTGCTGTCATCCAACATTGCCACCATCCTTTCTCCTTTACTTATTTACTATGGATTACGGAAAGAATCTTACACCCATTTTCAAAAATCACATATTTTCTTTTACATTTTCAGAAAAAACAAGAAAGGGCTTGTAAATATGCCTGACCTATGATACATTTAGACCAATATCACAAGACCTATCTAAACCAAGAGGACTGAAATGAATGAATTAGAAACTACCTTAGACTACTATGACGTAAATGCCGACCGTTTCGTTGCCGGAACGCAAACCATAGATCTTACACCCACCCAGACAAAATTTTTAAGCAGGCTGCCGCACGGTTCCCTGATTCTGGATTTTGGATGCGGTTCCGGGCGTGATACGAAATATTTTCTGGATCATGGAATGCGGGTACATGCTATTGACGGCTCTGAAAAGCTCTGCCAAATCGCGTCCGCCTATACAGGGATTCCCGTACAGCAAATGCTGTTCCAGCAATTTAACGAAACGAACCTGTATGACGGAATCTGGGCGTGCTCTTCTGTCCTCCATCTGCCGAAACAAGAACTGCTTACGGTCATTTATCAGTTGATAAACGCCTTAAAGCAAAATGGTGTTCTCTACCTTTCCTTTAAGTATGGCACTTTTGAAGGAATGCGGAACGGACGGTATTTTATCGACTTTACAGAAATGAAATTGAAAGAGTTTATGGAAGATATCAGTGAGCTTGCGCTGGAAGAATCGTGGGTGACAGCGGATGTCCGGGAAAACAGAAGTGATGAGAAATGGCTTCATTGCATATTGCGGAAGATATCTTCTTTATGAGATTCATTATGGAACGTGACAAAATGCCGCACTGTCTGTATGCTATTGATATAGGTCAAACGCAGAGCCTAACATGGATAAAGGATCTCGTTATCTGACAGAAAAGTCAAAAGTGAATATTGCCGGAAACAGCAAAATGTGGTATATTGGCAGTATGGAGCAACTGTGTTGCAAGGTGGTGAGCTTCCCTAAACTTTATGCCCGGTTCGCCGGAGTACATAAGAGGGGAGGTGGCGCAAATGACAGCTTTTGAAATCATTTCGATTTTCATAGGCATATTGGCTTTGCTGATTGCCTTTGGTAGTTTTGTTATAGCGTTGCTTGCCTTTCTCGATAAGAGGAACAAGCGCAAATAAATAAGCCTACCTTGTACTTGGCGGTCTAGGTAGGCTTATGACTATACCCGGGAAGTCAACCACTTTGTACCCCATGGGGTATGCTATGGGCGGTTGCTCCTTTTCTACGTCTAATATAGCATATCCGCAATCAGATTTCAAGAACCTTTTTTGTCCGGCACATATCCATGTATCCCAAACCTTGGGATTTTTTCTCTAACATCATCGCGATTCTCCTTTTGTGCACATCTGGCTGCTGCGTCACAGCTCTCAAAGCTGATCTAAAGAATCTACCACGCCGGAAACACTATTTTAATATGGATAGTCAGCCAGCAGGTTACAAGACGATGCAAACTACAGCAGATCCCGCTTCTCCACCTTCCAAACAGACAGCACCGCAAACACACCCGACACCGCAACCAGCACCAGCGGAAACACCGCATTGCCAGCCAGCGAATAATCCCCAATATTCGCCTGCGTCAGCAGAATCAATACAAACGACGCCACAATCACTGCCGCCTGCGAACGCATTTTCAGCCCGACAAACAATGCCACAAAACCCATACTGACAATCACCGCTGACTTTACAACAAGCTGAATATAAAATCCTGTGCTCCCCATATCAAAATCAATCCCAAACGACGATGGCATCTTCCCTGCCCCAATCGCCACACAGCCATAAATCAGCAGCTTCGTCAAAACCAGCGCCGTAACATTAAAGATCCACACCGCGGCCATCTGCGAAGCCAGAATCTTCTGCCGCTTGATCGGGTAAGAAAACATCAGATCCATCGTTTTATTTTTATACGCGCTTACGATAAAGGAAGCAAGCATCACGCCTGTAAAGACCAAAAACGACATACTTGTAAACAGCTCAATCGACGACGATATCGTGTCCATCCCTTCTGCCGCATCCAGTGTCCCGTCCGGGTCATTCGCAATTCCCAAAAACGCCAGCGCATAGATAAACAAGCAAAGCAGAACCGCCAAAACACATGCGTTGCGTATATATTTTCCCACATTATTTTTCTTCCATTCTAATCGAATCAGCTTTAACATGAACGTCCCTCCCCCGTTACTTTCAGAAAATAATCCTCCAGGCTCGCTGTCTTTCTGCCAATCGAATGAATCTCCACCTCCTGCAACGCCAACACCTTCGCTACCTCTTCGGGTGTTACCTTTGGATCATAAATCCGAAGCTTATGCTCATCCACCAGCTTAAAATTCGTCAGCCCCATCTTGTCATCCAGCACATACGCCGCTTTTTTCGCATTTTCCACGTCAATCTCAATATATGCGGTATTCATTTCAGAGATCTCCTGCATCGAAATCTCCTTTTTCAAATCCCCATGAACAATTACCCCGATCGTATCTGCGATACTTTCCACTTCAGATAAAATATGACTGGATAATAAAATCGTAATCCCATATTCCGAGCACAACTGCCTCAGCAGCTCCCTGATTTTCTTCATCCCGGCTGGGTCAAGCCCATTGGTCGGCTCATCCAGCACCAGCAGCTCCGGCTTACTCAAGACCGCACGCGCTATCCCAAGCCGCTGCTTCATCCCCAGAGAGTAGCTCTTTACCGCCTGGTCCGCCGCATCTGAAAGCTCCAGCGCTTCCAACGCACGCTCCACGCTGCCGGACGCATAATACCCCATATACTCACAATGCAGCCGCAGGTTGTCTTTGCCGCTCATATGATTGTAAAAGCATGGAAATTCAATCATGCTGCCCATGCGTTTCAGTACGCTGTAAGAGGTTGGTGTGAGGCGCTCGCCGAAAAGCTCAATCGTTCCTGACGTCGGCTTCCAGAGGTTTGTCACCATCTTCATCACCGTCGTCTTGCCAGCGCCGTTCGGTCCGAGAAAGCCGTAGATCTCACCTTTTTTTATGTGCATATTTACATTTTTTACTAAAGATTTTCCGTTGATTATCTTGGTCAATTGGTTTGTTTGTAGTAGATTTGACATTGTATCTGCCTCCCTTCTGAAAAACAGTATAAACCTTCTGTTTTGCAAAAGGCTTGCGTAATTCTTACAAATTTCTTTCGTGGGGTAAACTTTGGCTGATGTGGACTGAAGGATACGGAATTAACTGTTTTGGGGAAGTGTTGGGGTTTTTGAGAAGGAGGACGCTGGAGGAAGGGGAGCGGGGCTGGCTTCCTGTTCCGATTCCAAAATGTAAGGAGCCCTAAGCATCCTGCGGGACGCTGTGGCACCGTCCGGGCGCGGCACCTAGTTCGCCCTGGCTTGCAGCCAGCAGCTAAAGGTGCCGCTTGGCTTCGCCCCTGCGTTTTCGAGCAGGATACTAAGGGCTCCTAACATTTTTCCATAGTCACAGGAAGCCAGCC